>JAYVZY010000375.1:0-1943 GCA_043782885.1 Sphingomonadales bacterium
GCGAACCATATTCCGGCGGGCGTTGAGGTCACGCTCCAATCGGAGAATGGGATGCTCGGCATCGGGCCCTTCCCGTATGAGGGCGAGGAGGATGCCGACCTGATCAACGCGGGCAAGCAGACGATTTCTGAGCTGCCGCAATCCAGCTATTTTGATAGCGCCGCCAGCTTCGCGATGATCCGTGGTGGAAAGATTGACCTCACCGTTTTGGGCGCGATGGAAGTGGCGGAAAATGGCGACATCGCCAACTGGATGATCCCCGGCAAGATGATCAAGGGCATGGGCGGCGCGATGGATTTGGTCGCGGGTGTTAAGAAGATCATCGTGGTGATGGAGCATTGCGCCAAGGATGGCAGCCCCAAGTTCATCCCCGCCTGCACGCTGCCGCTCACGGGCAAGAACGTGGTGGATATGGTGATCACCGATCTGGCCGTGTTCCAGCGCCCTGATCACGCCTCGCCGTTCAAGCTGATCGAGACGGCCCCCGGCGTGACGGCGGATGAGGTGCGGGCGAAGACGACGGCGGTGTATGTGGCGTAGCGGTGTTTAGGGCCTCTGCCTGTCACCTCCTCAACACGCCCTTGAGCCGATAGAGCGCTTCTAACGCCTCGCGCGGAGAGAGCGCATCGACATCAATCGCACTGAGCGCCTCGTTTAGCGGATCGGGCGCGGCCTCGTCCACCAGTTGCGCGAAGAGCGGCAGATCGTCGAGGCCCGCCGCCAGCCCACCGGTTTTCGCGCGGCCCGCCTCGAGTTTGCTGAGCACTGATTTTGCACGTGCCAGCACAGCAGGAGGAAGCCCGGCGAGCCGCGCCACCGCAATGCCGTAGCTCCTGTCCGCCGGCCCATCGCCCAACTCGTGCAGCAGCACCAGATCGCCCTTGTGCTCGCGCGCCCGCACATGGCGCAGCGCGAGCGCATCGAGCTTTTCGGCGAGCCGCGTCAGCTCGTGATAATGCGTCGCGAAGAGGCAACGGCATTGGTTGACCTCATGCACCGCCTCCACCACCGCCCAGGCAATCGCGAGGCCATCATAGGTGGATGTGCCGCGCCCGACCTCATCGAGAATGACCAGCGAATTGGGCGTGGCTTGGGCGAGGATCGCCGCTGTCTCCACCATCTCAACCATGAACGTTGATCGCCCGCGCGCGAGATTGTCTGACGCGCCGACGCGGCTGAACAGCCTGTCCACCAACCCGAGGCGCGCGGATTGCGCAGGCACAAAGCTCCCCATTTGCGCGAGTACGGCGATGAGCGCATTCTGGCGCAGGAACGTCGATTTACCGCCCATGTTCGGGCCGGTGATCAGCCAGAGGCGTTGCTGCGGGGTGAGCGCGCAGTCATTCGCGACAAAGCGCGTGCCGGTGATGATGAGCGCGGCCTCCACCACCGGATGCCGCCCGCCGCTCACCTCAAACACCGGATCGGGGGCGAAAAAGGGCCGCGCCCAATCGCCTTCCACCGCGCGCTCGGCGAGTGCGGCCGCCACATCGAAGCGGGCGAGCGCATCGGCGGTTTGCGCGATCTCCTGACGGCGGGCGAGCGCCATCCCAGTCAGCTCCTCGAAATGCGCAGCTTCGGCAGCAAGCGCATGGGCGCCCGCTTGCGTGATTTTCAACGCAATCTCATGCAGCTCGGGTGCGTTGAAACGCACTGCCCCCGCCATTGTCTGCCGGTGCGTAAAACCCGAGTCGGCGGCCATAAGCGCATCGGCAGCACGGGCGGGCACTTCGATATGATAGCCGAGGACATTGTTGTGCTTGATCTTGAGCGCGGCCACACCGGTGCGCTCTTTGAACTGCGCTTCAAGAGCGGTCAGCGCCCGCCTGCCATCGGACGACAGCGCGCGTAGATCGTCGAGCGCATGGTCATAGCCGCTCGCGATATAGCCGCCGTCCTTCGCATCAAGCGGCGGGGTGGGGACGAGCGCGCGCTGGAACTGA
>JAYVZY010000376.1:0-2613 GCA_043782885.1 Sphingomonadales bacterium
ATTTCTGGTGTATCCTCTACAAGGATGATCCGCTCATCAGCCCGCACTTCTCGCAAGAGCGCGTTCAGGAATGTCGTCTTTCCGCTCGATGTTCCGCCCGAAATGAGGATTGTCGCGCGTGCCGCAACGGCACGTTTCAGAAATGCAATCGGATCAACCGAGGGGTCGGCGCGCCGCCAATCATCAACGTTCGACGCCAAAATCGCACCGTGATCATAGGCCGATAGCGGCACATCCACCAACCGATGCCGCCGAATCGCAAGCGCCCAATGATTGCGGGTTGCGGGTGGCGCGATAATCTGCACGCGCGCACCGTCGGGCAACGTCGCGGCCAACACGGGTCGTTCGCGGTTGATCCCTTGATGCGATTCACGCGCAATCTGCTGCGCAAGGCGCTCCAGCAGCCGATCATCAATCTCGGGTGCGACGATGCGCTCCATGCCAACCACGCCCGCCGCCTCAATCCACACCTCGCCTGGCCGGTTCACGAGAATCTCCGTCACCTCATCGCGGGCCAGCCATTGTGCGAACGGCGTCAGATGCGCCGCGAGATAAACGCCGCTCACCAACGGAATGACTTCTGCGCTCACGGGGTAACGCCCGAAAAGTCGAGATCGCGCGCGGTGAAAATCTTGATCGGCGCGCCTTGATTGACGCGCACGGTTGGCGGAATCGTGAGGTTCTGTTGTGCGGTTGCGGAAACAGCTTGTTGCGGCCCCGCAACGACAACTGCGCTGTTCCCACCGCCGATCGCCTGCCCCGCCGCGCCAATCACCGAGAGCAATATCGCCGAACCGAAGCGTTTGCCAAAATGGCTATCAACTTTGCCGCTCAAGCCATTGCGCCCCGCCGAATCGGTGGCGGGCGACGCGAGCGCAATCGAGACGCCATCGGGCCGCAGCAACCGCGTCCACAGAATATAGGCGCGCGTTTGGCCAACGGTGAGCCCACTTTTGTATTGACCGATCACGTGCGCGCCGCGCGGGATGAGCACATGCGCTCCATCATAACTCTTCACATCGCGGCTGATCACGGCACGGACATATCCGGGGAGGTCAGAATCGAGTGCCGTCTCCAGAACAGCAGACATCAGTGTGCCCTGAGCGACCGTGGTGGACGGACTTGCCATGCGGGTGGCGGTTGCCCCCTCCCCTTCACCGCCCAGGCGCTGCGCAAATTGCTCCTCGGGGGTGAGCCCTTGCGCGGCAGGTTTCGTCGCTGATGGGCCAGTCGCTGGAGCGGTGGCCGTGGTTGCGGATGGGCTATTGTCAACGATAAGCGCTGGCGAACGGGCACGATCAGCCGCCGCTGCCGCCACCATTGACGTATTCGGCGCAGGCGATGGGAGCGGGGGTGCTGCAAGCGGCATCGCCACTGGCGGCGCGGCCATAGCGGCGGGCGGAGGAGGAGTCACCGGCGTCACCAACGACGGCGGAGCGGCAGGCGCGACCGGCACGGGTGGTGGCGCAATGCTGGCTGGGTGTGTTCGACTGGTGGACATCGCAAACAGCGTCGCCGCCCCCAACAAGAGCGCCACACTCCCGCCGAGCATCAGCCCTGCCCTGTCGCGACGCGCAAATTGTTTGGAAACCACTGGGTAGCCAACGGATTTCGCATCCTCAAGCGTATCCGATGCTAGGCCACGGCGCGGATCAGACGGGGCATCATACGGCGGACGCGTCTTCATTTTACCGTCTCCGGCGCAGCGACGGGCTTCGCCGCGCGTGGGGCGAGATTTGTGACAACCGCACTCGCCTTGCCGATCCGCAGCACGTAAGCGGGTGCAACGCCATCAATGACGAGATAATCGCCCTTTACCGTGAAATTAACCGGCCCCTCGCTGCCATCCGTGCCAACCGTAAGCACAGCGGGAAGTTCCGTCGTGTCGCTCCAGGCGATGAAGGTTGACACGCCATCGTCGTAAATCCGCGCGGGTGAAACTCTCGCGTCTCCTTTCACAGCCCAATGCGCGTTGAGCACTGGCGGCGGGGGCGGTGGAATGACGGGAACTGCCACCGGTTCCGGCACGGCCTTGAACGCCTCGGGATAGATAAACCGAACAGCGTAAACCGCGCGCCCGTTTGGCCCACCATTATACAGATCGAAGAGATAACGCCGCTTGTCCGTAATCACTGTCATGTTGGTGCGCGCCTTTTTCATCAGCGGCTTGAGGAAAATCAGATTGGCACGTTTGTTGGGCGTGATCTGCCATGCGGCGGAATCGCCCAGCGCAATGTTCTCGATATGCTCATCCGCGTTGAATTCAATCATCGTTTGAATGCCGCGATGCCCGGCAATTGTCGTGACATGATCCGGACTGTAATAGAGACTAGTGATACGGTCGGACGCGCAGGCTGGCGCTGCAATGAGGGCGAAGAGGGCAAGCTGTTTCATACGGTCACTCGATTTGGCGCGCGGAAACCTTGACCGAGCGGGCGGATGCGGGGGTCACGCGCAGGAGCTGCACTCTCAGAGCTGGCCGTTAACGCAGACTCATTAGCGATTGCTGTGCGGCGCTCATTCAGCGCGGCAGTGACGCCGCCACCATCGGTGAAGGCACCGGATGTACCGCTCATCCCGCTCACCATTTCACGAACCCGGTCGTTCGCGGTG
>JAYVZY010000377.1:0-4311 GCA_043782885.1 Sphingomonadales bacterium
CTTCGTTCACGACGGCAAATGCTTCTGGCTTCTCGGTGCATCAATATGGCGGCGGAAATCAAGGCTCATCGAAGATTGGCGTCAACGACGTTGCCTATAACATTGATGCGGAATTCAATTACAATTTCGGTCCCGTTAAAACGACCTATCTCGGTTCCATCCGTCAATATACCGCTCATGAGAACACCTATTGCTGTGGGGGTTCGGCAGCAACCTTTGACGGTGACTATTCACAGCAATCACACGAATTGCGCCTTGCCAGCACGGGCAATGGCCCCTTCAAAATTCAGGGTGGCCTCTATTATTTCCGTGAGGAATCGCGGATTGCGTTCTACATTTATAACCTCGCTCCGGCATTCTTCCAGAGAGACATTTATGGCTTCCCGCAGCACACGATTTCAGCGACCAAGGGCGCGTTCACACAGGCGACCTTCAAGCCGATGGAGCATCTTCGTTTGACGGCTGGTGCGCGTTATACGTCGGACGATCTCAACCGCTATGGGCACACCGTGCACACGAATTCGTTGGCGGGGCAGCCACTCTCGGGAGGGGCAATTACGCTTGATCCGGCTGCTGGCCCTGCACGTAGCTTTGTTAACGATGGTGATATTAAGAGCAAAAAGCTTACATGGCGCGTTGGTTTTGATGCCGATGTTGGTAAGGGCCTGCTCTATGGCTCGATTGCAACGGGGTATAAGGAAGGTGGCTTCGGCGATGGTTGTTCCACTGGACTTGCAGGTCAAACGCAAGTGAGCTCGCTGGGAGAGCGCTGCGATGCTTCAACGCTAACGAACCCAGCGCTGCCCTTCGATAAAGTTACCAACCCTCTGAAATACGCGGATCAGCAAGCGATTTATTATCAGCCAGAAACGCTGGTGGATTATGAATTGGGCTATCGCGGCACAATCATCCCCGGCGTCAAGATCGATACCAACGTGTTCTATTATGATTACAAGAACCTTCAGTTGAGCGCGATTATTCCTGTGAATGGCGCACTTCAGACCGTGACCACGAACGCAGGTAAAGCGTCAGTGCTCGGATGGGAATTTGAAACCCAGTTAAATCCAGTGAATAACCTCAACCTCACTTTGGGCATGGACTTGACGGACGGTCATTACAAAGTGTTCTGCCCAAGCGGTTTAACCAATGGAGTTTGCGGTGCCAATTCCAACGGTCAGGTGGCCAATTATGCGGGCCAGAAACTTGATCGCACACCATCCAGCGTGTTCTACGGTAGCATAAACTACAAAATTCCTGTTGGCGCTGGCGATGTCGTAGCATCGGTGGGAACGCGGATCTCGTCGGCTTATTCAATTACTGTCTTCGGCGAAAACGGCTCCTATTGGACGAAGTTCTGGACACCTTCGCAATCGAAGACGCAGGCCAGCCTGACGTATAACGCACCAGGTCATAGCTTCTATGCCACTGCGTTCGTGAAGAACATCGAGAATAAAATCGCGCTTGTTACTATAGGCGGCGGGACTGCAACCACGACTGACCCCCGCACTTACGGCATTCGTGCTGGCTTCAAGTTCTGACGATCATGGTTTCCCCCAGATCGCGTATCATAGTATAAGGGGGATTAGGGCCGCAACTCAACAGGTGCGGCCCTTTTTCATTTCAATAAATGCTGGGCTTACCAGCGATTACGATGGAGAGAGATTTGACACATTTAATTGGGAAGACAGCACTTGTTGCGTTAATGATGACAGCCTCATCCGCCGCGATCGCGCAGGACGCGTCGCAGCGTGCCGCCGCCACCGAAGCGAAGATGACGGATGCGGAGCGCACGGTGCTCACGCATGGGATTATGCCGCTGCCATTCACGTCTGATCCGGTGGTCATTCCCGCAGATGCCATTCCTGGCGCGGGTTATGTGCCCGGCGTTCCTCGGCTTGGCGTGCCTGCGCTCACCGAATCTGACGCCAGCCTTGGCGTTGCTTATATCGGTGGCCTGCGCAAAGATGGCGCGACCGCCCTCCCCTCCGGAATGGCCCAAGGATCGACATGGAATCCTGAGCTTGTCCGCGCGGGCGGCGCGATGATCGGCGCGGAGGCAAAGGCGAAAGGCTTCAACGTCCTGCTCGCTGGCGGCCAGAACCTCATTCGGGAACCGCGCGGCGGCCGCACATTCGAATATCTGAGCGAAGACCCGTTGCTCTCGGGCACGCTTGCGGGTGCCGCGGTTGCGGGTATCCAGTCGAACCATATCATCTCAACGATCAAGCACTATGCGTTCAACAATCAGGAGACGGGCCGCCAGATTATCGATGTCAAAATCAGCGACGCGGCAGCGCGTGAGAGCGATTTGCTGTCGTTTGAGATTTCGATTGAAAAGGGCCAACCCGGTTCGGTGATGTGTTCCTATGGCATGATCAATGGGGCGTATGGCTGTGACAATGATCATCAACTTAACACCGTGTTGAAGCGCGATTGGGGCTGGAAAGGCTTTGTCATGTCCGATTGGGGTGCCGTTCATCGGCTGGAAGCAGCCTTGCACGGCCTTGATCAGCAATCGGGCGCGCAACTGGATTCGGGCGTGTATCTGGAGAAGCCCATCGCCGACGCCGCTGCGCAAAACCCTGCGTATAAAGCGCGGCTCGCCGATATGAACCGCCGCGTACTTTATGCGATTTATGCCAATGGCGTTGGGGCTTCATCGAAGGGTGCAATCGACTTTAAGGCCAATGGTGATGTTGCGGAAGCCACTGCGAAGGAAGGCATTGTCCTGCTCCGCAACCAGAACAACGCGTTGCCCCTGCTCGCCTCCGCAAAAACGGTTGCCGTCATTGGTGGCTATGCCGACAGCGGTGTGCTCTCCGGTGGCGGCTCATCTCAGGTTGAGGGTGAAGGCGGCCCCGCCGTCGCGGTGCCAATGGGCGGCGATGGTCCGTTTGCCGCGCTGTTCGCGCAATCCTACCAACGTTCGTCGCCGCTTAAAGCCATGAAGGCGCGCGCCCCACAAACCGTGTTCGATTATCATGATGGTCGTTATATCGCGGATGCCGTCGCGGCGGCGAAAAAGGCCGACGTAGCGGTTGTGTTCGCAACACAATGGATGAGCGAGGGGATCGACGTGCCCGACCTCAGCCTGCCGAATGGCCAAGATGCCCTGATTGCGGCCGTTGCCGCCGCCAATCCACACACCATCGTGGTGCTTGAGAGTGGCGGGCCGCTGATTATGCCGTGGCTCGATAAAACTGCTGCCGTGGTTGAGGCGTGGTTCCCTGGCGCGCGGGGCGGTGAGGCGATCACCTCGGTGCTCTACGGCGATACCAATCCGTCGGGGCGTCTGCCCGTAACCTTCCCCGCTAACCTCGATCAATTGGCGCACCCTATTCTGCCGGGCAGCGACACGGTTGCGCAGGATTTTATGGGCAAAGGAAAGCCCGGCCAGACGTTCTCGGTTGATTATGATGTTGAGGGCTCGGACGTCGGCTATCGCTGGTTTGCGCGCACCAACGTCAAGCCCGCCTTCGCTTTCGGCTATGGCCTGAGTTACACCAGCTTTGCGCAATCGGGATTGAAACTGAAGGGTGGCGACTCTGTTTCAGCCAGCTTTACGGTCAAAAACACTGGGGCGCGCGATGGCGCTGCCGTGCCGCAGCTTTACCTCGTCAACGCCGGCGGAACCGCGACAAAGCGACTCGCAGCCTTCACCAAGGTGGCGCTGAAAGCTGGCGAAAGCCGCGCGATTGAGGTCAGCGTTGATCTGCGCTTGATCGCCAATTGGGCAGGGACTGATTGGGCGATCAAGGGCGGAAGCTACAGCTTCGCGCTCGGCAGCTCGGCCGATCAACTTGGGCCGGTCGTGACGGTTACGCTTGGCGCGCGTCACCTCAAGCCATAGATCTCTCCTAACATATAGTACCAATATGGTTATACGAAGATTATAATGATACGCATTACTCAAAATGTTCTGTCGGTGATTCTGCTGCTGATTGGCTTTACAACGCCAGTTATTGCCCAGAATTTTGGCAAATTTACGCGGATGGCAGCGCCTGCCACACCCAACGCCATACCGCTATATGACGGCGCTGCGCCGGGTTCGGAAAACGCCTCGCAAAAAGAAGTTTGGACGCGTGCAGGGTGGCAAACCTGGGCCCGCCATGTGGTGCGACCGACGCTTGAGCCGGTGTTGCCGCCGAAGGGCAAGGCGAACGGCACGGCAGTGATTGTCGTTCCGGGCGGCGGGTTCCAATTTCTGTCGATGAACAATGAGGGCTGGCCGGTGGCGAAGGCACTTGCCGCGCGTGGTGTCACCGCCTTTGTGCTCAAATACCGCACAATGGCTACTCCCGACGCCGAAGT
>JAYVZY010000378.1:0-2260 GCA_043782885.1 Sphingomonadales bacterium
GAGGATGAGGCGGCCATTCGCAAGCTCCAGCATCTCTATGGCTATCTCATCGACAAGTGCCTTTATAACGAGGTCGTTGACCTCTTCACGCCCGATGGCGAAGTTTGGTTCTTTGGCGGAAAATGGAAAGGCCAAGCGGGTGTGCGGCGGCTGTATTGCGATCGCTTTCAGGCACGCTTCACCTATAGCAACAACGGCCCGATTGATGGCTTTCTGCTCGAACATCCGCAGATGCAGGATATTATTGATGTCCAGCCCGATGGCGTGACCGCGCTTGGCCGTGCGCGCTCGATGATGCAGGCCGGGCGGCACAAGGATTATGAGGGCGATGCGCCGCACCTCAAGGCCCGCCAGTGGTGGGAAGGTGGCATTTATGAGAACACTTACAAAAAGGTAGATGGTATCTGGCGGATGCACATCCTCAATTACATGCCGCAATGGCACGCCGATTTTGAAACCGGCTGGGCCAATACGCCGCCTGAATATGTGCCGTTTCCGAAAATGACGATGCCCGAAGACCCCACCGGGCCAGACGAGTTGATCGCTGGCCATTGGCTGTGGCCGACGCACAAACTGGTGCCCTTCCATATGCCGCATCCGGTGACAGGACAGGAGATTGTCGCACAACGGTGGCAGGGGGATATTGATCGGGAGAAGGCGCGCGCGTAGGGCGTGTCATCCCCCAGCTGAAGGATGTCCATGACTTACCCCAAACTCCATATGATCATCGATGGCGAGCGTGTCGTTGCAGGCGCGCGGCGCACCCACACTGTCGTCAACCCTGCGACCGAAGAGGTGATTGGCGAAGTGCCGCTCGCTGATCCGGCTGATCTTGACCGCGCGCTCGATACCGCCGCCAAAGGATTCAAACTCTGGCGGAACACGTCAGCACAGGAACGCGCCGGTGTGCTTCAAGGCGCAGCGCGATTGCTGGTGGAGCGGCAGGAGACACTCGCTCGTATTGCCACGATGGAGCAGGGCAAACCGCTCGTTGAAACGCGGATTGAGGTGATGATGGTCGTCAACCTCTTCAACTTCTATGCCGGGGAGTGCCAGCGCGTCTATGGGCGGCAATTGGTGCGGCCTGCGGGGTTACGCTCGACGGTGACACATGAGCCGGTTGGGCCAGTTGCCGCGTTCGCACCGTGGAACTTCCCGCTCGGCAATTGTGGGCGCAAGCTTGGTGCGCCGATTGCGGCGGGGTGCTCGGTGATTTTGAAGGCGGCGGAAGAAACGCCCGCCTCGGCACTCGGCATAGTGCAGGCGCTGCTTGATGCGGGGCTGCCGAAGGAAGTTGGCCAAGCGGTGTTCGGCGTGCCTGATGAAGTCTCGCGGCATTTGCTCGGATCGCCAATCATCCGCAAGCTCAGTTTTACGGGATCGACGGTCGTTGGTAAACACCTCGCCAAGCTCGCTGCCGACGATATGAAGCGCACAACGATGGAGCTTGGTGGTCATGGCCCTGTGTTGGTGTTCGATGATGTTGATGTCGATCAGGTGCTCAACACGATGGTGGCCGCAAAATACCGCAATGCGGGGCAGGTATGTATCTCACCGACGCGCTTCATTGTGCAGCAGGATGTCTTCAACCGGTTTCGCGATGGCTTTGCCGAGCGCGCGAAGGCGCTGAAAGTTGGCAATGGTTTGACGGACGGCACGCAGATGGGGCCGATGGCGAACCCGCGCCGCCCGGAGGCGATGGACAAGATGATCGCCGACGCCAAAGCCAAGGGCGGCACGTTGCTCGCGGGCGGGCAGCGTATCGGTAATCAGGGCTATTTTTACGCGCCTTCGGTGGTCTCAGATGTGCCGCTCGACGCGCTGATGATGAATGAGGAGCCGTTCGGCCCGCTCGCGATCATCAATCCGTTCAAGGGCG
The DNA here is from genome assembly GCA_043782885.1 of Sphingomonadales bacterium. Classification (GTDB taxonomy): domain Bacteria; phylum Pseudomonadota; class Alphaproteobacteria; order Sphingomonadales; family Sphingomonadaceae; genus JAGWQR01. The sequence goes on from JAYVZY010000378.1 coordinate 1,880, forward strand.
AGGAGGACATGATCGCCGAGGCGAACCGCCTGCCTTACGGACTTGCAGCCTATGCCTGGACGCAGAATGCCAAGCGCCAGAAACTGCTCGGCCGCGAACTGGAAGCGGGGATGGTCGGCATCAACACGCCCGCCGTCGGAGGGGCAGATTCACCGTTCGGCGGTGTGAAATGGTCGGGCCACGGATCAGAAGATGGGCCCGAGGGGCTGGCCGCGTGTCTGGTGACTAAGGCGATACACGAGGGGTAACCCCAAAGGAGAGCGATGACCCATACCCTAAAAACTGGCGGTGATCGCGGTTATCTTCGCATTGCGACCGAAGAGGCCTTCGCCACGCGTGAGCAAGTGGACGCCTATTTGCGGATGGTGAAGGATGGCACGG
>JAYVZY010000379.1:0-3408 GCA_043782885.1 Sphingomonadales bacterium
CACGCCAAGCTGATAGGGGCCGGAGAGACCATTCCCCTGGATTTCCTGCCGCCGATGCCGATACGGCGTGTCCGCCGCAAACACGACCGCGCTGGCGCGTTCATTACGGAATTCAGACTTTATGCCGTTGAACGCACGCGTATAGCGCGCCAACTGCGGTTCGGAGATCCCCGTGTCAAAATCGCCGAACAGCGCGTAAAATTGGGGCCGCTCAAGTTTGAGGTAGAGTTTGCGCACGGATGACGCATCATAGCGCTTGTCGCTACGATCAGCATAAACGGTGTAATAGGCTTTCGGGTCGATCGTGCTACCGTACGTCGTGCTGTCGGTCTTTTTGGCGCTGTCATAGGCCAGCGTGAGCAGCCATTTGCCCGTTACGCGGCCTTTCACATACAGCGCGATGCGGCCATCGGTGTGCCAGGTCGCGCCATCATCAGGCACGCTTTGCATCGCGCGGTTAAGCCGATTGAAGCCGACAGTCCCCTCCGCAAGCCCAACGATCGTCCAAGGGCGGTTGCCGGGCTCTAGCCACGTCTCTAGACGCTGCGTGCGTGAAACATCGCCATCGCGAAACGGCAGCGTGATCAAGAGCGAGCCAGACGCCGTCGTCGGTTCAAGTTCGATGTAGGCCATGCCATCATCGCCCTCAACATGCCAGACGGGTTTCCCCCGCTCCAGCCCCGACAGGCCGCGCGCTGCTTGAGCATCGGCTTCAACGGCTGCATAATAGGGCGCAGGCACAGCGAAATCACCGACTTGGCCATGATGGATGGGTCGACCATCGCGATCTGTAAGCCGAAACGCAATGACGGGTCGGTTCACACCATCGGCAACGAGCAGCGATTTTGCGCGCACCAGCTCAGCACGAATAGCGTTGGAGGCGAAGTGAACGTTGCGACTGATCTTTGCCACGACAGTGCCAGTGGCGTCTCGCACCTCGGCGGAGAGCAGTGTGTCGCGCCCATCGATATCTACTGCACGCCACAGGTTGACGATGACTTGCCCATCGCCGCTCTTGCGCTCTCCATCGGCGGCCAGCGCGTCAACCGCTACGCCGTTTGAGAACAGCTTCACCGTTTGGCCCGGCAGGTGCTTGATGGCAACACGCGTGACCTTCGTGCGCGGGTTCTGATCCGGTGCTGGGTAAAGGAATTCAACGCCAGGCTGCTGCCCCTCTATCCAATCACGATTGGTTGCGGCAGCCTCTTGATCCGTTGGCGGTTTTGACCGCGCAGGTGCTTGAGTGGCGGCTCTCAGCGCGTTAATGCCTGGTGCGCCGTAGAAATCGGCTCGCAGCAAGGCCCCGCCACCACCGGATACGAAGCGCGATATGGCACTTCCGGCCGTGCGTGTGTTGCGCGAACAATCTATGGGCACCAAATTGGGGGGATATGTTGAGGGATCAACCTGCACGACATGCGTACCGGGCAAGATGCCATCAAAATGGTAGCGGCCGTCGCTGTCGGTGATGACATAGCTGCCATCTTCCATCATCACGCGCACGTTTCCAACGCCCTTGGCCGTGCGCGGATCAACCGCACACCCTCCATCCGTGATCCGGCCAATAATTGTCAGCCGATCGCTAATCCCATCGAGCGCGATCCGGACTGAGGCAGAGGCAACGGGACTTTGGGTGCCGCGATTGTCAGCCGCGCGAGCAAGATTGGTCGTGTTGCCGGCTTGGGCGTCAGGACGCACCTCAAGCACATAAGTGACGAGAGCGGTTTTGCCGGCAGCGAGCGCGTTAACGGGTATGGTGAGCGTTCGTCCGGCATTAATAACCGTATACGTTCTTTTTATACCATCAACACGAACCGTATTGGCAACAAGTCGCATCACGGCTGGTAACGTATCGGTGAGCGCGATTACGCCGGTTGACCGCCCAGGATCAGCGTTTTGGATGATGACCTGATACTGCACCGAGTCACCCGGCACAGCAACTGGTTTTGACGCTGTTTTGGTGACGACGAGCGGCACTCCGGGCTTATCGAGTGGAATATCAATCCGCACTGGTGCCGGATCGGCAAGCGTGAAGGGTTGGCCGTAAGACCCCTGCACGACAGCGTAAGGCTGCCCGTCCGGACGCACAAAACCCGCCAGCGCGGCAGGAGCGGCAGTCGACGGCGCGGTATAAGGCGCTGGAGGCTGAACCAGGAGCTTATAATGCCCCGCCTTCACGAACGGGAAGCGATAGTCGCCCGTCGGGAACACGTAGCTGGTGCCGCCGCTGTCTATGACCGTAGATCCGGTCGTTATGGTTGATGGGAACGACGAGACGCCGTCCGCGCCAAAGGCTTGAGCGGGCTGATTTGTGTCGGTATCGATTAATGTCACTTTCGATCCAGCTACGGGGCTTCCATCACCTGAATCAAAGGTAATGCCGTAAGGATCGATAAGGATATTCACCTTTGCAGCCGCAATGGTGCTTCCATCACTTACTCGTGTTCCAATAAGGTTAATTGAATCACCTGGTTGAACGCTGAGAACGCAGTCACCAGACACAGGCGACGGCGGGCTGGCTGTCGTGTTGATCACACCGACGAACAAACCCGTGTTTGGCCCGGATTCAGTGAGGGTGAGGCTCTCTGAATCGCCACTGGGCGTTGTCAGCTTCACCAAAAGGGTATCAACCACGGCTGGGTTGCGGTTATCTGCCGCAGACATGATCGTGACCGCGAGAGGCTCGCCCGCGTGAATCTCGGTCGCTGGATTGAGCGAAGCTGGCGCTGTTGGCGTCCCCGCAAATACACCCCGGAGCGTAACAGGCATATCGCCGCCGCTGCCATGGCAGGTGGTGCTGGGCACCGTGAGGGAGATCGCGCCTGTTGGTGTCGAGAATTGGTACAGTGAGAGGCTCTGTGGCGGCAGCGGCTGGACCGCAATGCTCACTTGGTTGGAGCTCTCGCCGAGAATTGACGCGCCAACCTGCCATTGAATGTTGGCGACATTGGTAATCGTCTGCGCGGAGGCCGCATTTACCTGTCCGCAGCCAAAGGCCCCGGCAATGATGGCGATTTTCGCCAAATTATGGTAAACGCGGTTCAACATATTTACACAAGCAGCGTGCGCCACCGGGAGAGTGAGACTAATCCCGGTGGCGCGCGCCCACCCTTAATTAATGGTCACATCAAAATAGAGCGTTTCTGACGAGCCACCCGCAAGAGCGTTCAGCGCGTTAGAGATACTCGTTGTCGCCGTCGTGATCTGCGTTGCCGCAGCGGCACCAGACGCGCCCGTGCCGGTCGTGAAGCCTGCAAATGAGGTGTTGCACGTCAAAGGCCCAGTGCTGTTGGTGCCGTTCAGGAACAGACTGTTGGCAACAGCCGTAACCTGTCCTGGCAACGTATCGCCGACCGTTGGCGTTGCCGAGGCACCGCCAGCAGCGTTGGTGACTACGATGCAATACCG
>JAYVZY010000380.1:0-23948 GCA_043782885.1 Sphingomonadales bacterium
CAGGAAACGGTGATCTTCGCCGCCTCCGCCCGCGACAATCTACGCTATGGCCGCTGGGAGGCCGATGACGCCGCGCTTTGGGCCGCCGCCGAAGCCGCCAACGCCGCCGAGTTCCTGCGCAAACTTCCCGATGGGCTCGACACCTATATGGGAGAGGGTGGCGCACGACTTTCTGGCGGGCAGCGCCAACGGCTGGCGATTGCGCGCGCCATCCTGCGCGATGCGCCGATCTTGCTGCTCGATGAAGCCACCTCTGCGCTCGATGCCGAGAGCGAGCGGCTGGTGCAGGATGCGCTGGAGCGGCTGATGCACCACCGCACCACCATCGTCATCGCCCACCGCCTCGCCACCGTGCGCGCCGCTGATCGGATTATCGTGATGGATGAGGGGCGTATTGTTGAACAGGGCACGCACGACGCGCTGGTGGCGCAGGATGGCTTGTATGCGCGCTTGGCGCGGTTGCAGTTTGAGGGAGCTTGAGGGCTAAAGCCAAGCATCAATGCCCGCCCAGCCATAAGCGCCCTTGAGCGTTCGGGCGCGGCGGGCATTCATTCCACCGAGGGCGATGACGGGGACTTTTGCCCGTCTCGCAAGGGTTGCGAAGCCGGATCGTCCAAGGGTGCGTTCGCCAGGGTGGGAGCGGGTGGGGAATACGGGGGAGACGAAAATGAGATCAGCCCGTGCACGATCCGCCGCAATCAATTCGCGCACAGTGTGGACGGAGGCAGTTTTCAGACTAGTGCGCTTCATTGTCGACACCTCCCGCACCGACCCCGCCAAAAGCACCACCACCCGCCGTTTCCGTGCAATTGCGCGCGCGGCCTTGAACAAAGCGCGCCGCTCCGCCTTTGCCAACCCATAATGCCGGAACAGCAGTCCGCTCCCCTTGGGCAGACGGGCCAGCGCGGGGAGGAAGGCGTCGCCCATCCGCTCATCGGAGAACAACCATATTTTGGGAACAGGCTGGCGTCGCGTCATTGCTCGCCGTATAGCGCGCGGCATGTTGACTGAACAGGAGGCGGCGGATCGCCTCGCCGAAATCCGCGCGGAGATTGCGCACACCGCCAAAATTGCGGGGCGTGCGCCGGCTGACATCGCCCTTATCGCGGTCTCAAAAACCCACCCTGCGGAGGCGATCGCGCCGTTTATCGCCGCCGGGCAGCGCGCGTTTGGCGAGAATCGCGTGCAGGAGGCGCAAGCCAAATGGCCCGCGCTCATCGCCGCGCACCGCGACATCGAGCTTCACCTGATCGGGCAGTTGCAATCGAACAAGGCTGAGGAGGCGGTGGCTTTGTTCGATGTCATCCACGCGGTGGATCGGTCGTCGCTGATCGCGGCGCTCGGCAAGGCGCAGGCGAAGTTGGGCAAAACGCCGCGCTATTTTCTGCAGGTGAATATAGGGGACGAGCCCCAAAAAGGCGGCTGCGCGGTAAGCGATGTGCCCGCCCTGCTGGCCGAAGCGCACGCGGTGGGGCTAAACGTCATCGGCCTGATGGCGGTGCCGCCTGCGGACATCGAGGCCAGTCCTTATTTTGCCCTCACCGCAAAAATCGCGCGCGAGAAAGGCCTTAGTGCGCTCTCGATGGGCATGTCAGCGGATTTGGAGGCTGCGGTCATGCTCGGTGCGACCCATGTTCGGGTGGGCACTGCGCTGTTTGGGGTGCGCACATAACGCTTCGCAAAACTGCGATTCATTACGGTTATTAACCGCAGGTCACACTTCCCGCGCCGGTATTGTGGACGGTGCAGGCTGGCTTACCGCCAACGGTGATGGAGCTTGCGCCAAGCGCATCGGCAAGCGCACTCCGGCTGGCGTTTGCGCTGATCGTGCTCGCGCCTTGAGCGGTGATCTTGATGTCCTGAACCGCCAACGCGCCTGCATCTAGTTGCCCGTTCCCTTGCGCGTTGAGACTGGCCTGCGCCGCTTGACCGCTGAGCACGGCACGACCGGAGCCAGCAATTCGAACCTCAAGTGTCTCAGCCTTGATGGTTTCCACGCTCAGGCTGCCCGAGCCAGACAAGCTGATGTCAACGCGTGGCGCCCGCATGTGAGCAACCACTAGCGCGCCGCTGCCCGAGAGGGTCGCTGCGCGAAGCCGTGGGGTCGTGACATATACTGTGAGCGGCCCGCGCGCCTTCGCGCTGCTGCCCCAGCCAAAGTGCGCCGAGCTGATCCGCAGGGTCTGCCCACTCACGCTGGCAGTAATGGTTTCCAGATCATGGCTGTCGCCGCTCACCCGCACCGATGTCGCGGTGCTGGTGCTGACAACAACGCGCATCTCTCCCACCACAGAAACGCGATCAAAGTCTGTAACCGAAAGTGTGCGCTCAGCCGTGAACGCGGGGCTGGAGGCCAGCCCCGCGAGGATCAGGATGCTGAAGTGCTTGAGGCTCAATCGTCGTCGTCTTCCGGCTCGGCCACCACTTTCGATGCGGCGAGTGCGGCCGCGGCCTTGCGCAGAATATCGAGAATTTTCTCAACGGCAGACGGTTCGTCGATTTGCTCCATCGCTGCCAATTCGCGGGCCAAGCGGCTGGTGGCCGCCTCAAAAATCTGCCGCTCAGAATAGCTCTGCTCAGGCTGATCATCGGCACGGAACAGATCGCGCACCACTTCAGCAATCGAGACAAGGTCGCCCGAATTGATCTTCGCTTCATATTCCTGCGCGCGCCGCGACCACATGGTGCGCTTCACTTTGGGCTTGCCACGGAGCGTGACCATCGCCTCTTGCATTTGCTTATCTGACGAGAGTTTGCGCATACCAACGCCTTCGGCCTTGTTCATCGGCACCCGAAGCGTCATTTTCTCTTTTTCAAAGCGGAGCACATATAGCTCAAGGTGCATTCCAGCGATCTCAGAGCTTTGCAGCTCGATCACCCGACCAACCCCGTGTTTGGGGTAAACAACATAATCACCAACGTCGAAGCTCAAAGCGTTTGAAGCCATTAAAGCGACCTTTCACTGAAGCGCGGTTAAAGCTCACCATCCGTGCGCCGCGCCTATAAAAGGCTGAGGGCCGGGTCGGGAGGATACGCGCTTTCGTTTGTTCTCCAGCCACAGCGCAGGAGCGCGCCAAGCTTGTGACAATCTTGTTAACAGATTCGTAACAAAAAAGCTAGGGGGTTATAAAAGCGCGCTTAAGCGGTGCTTAATCACCCTGACCGGGCTTGTCAGAGAAGAATTTCTCAAATTTGCCGTCCATGCCCTTGTGTGCATCGGCATCATCTGGCGCAGGACGGCTGCGGGTAATGTTCGGCCAATCTGCGGAGTATTTGGTGTTAAGCTCCAACCATTTCTCTAGCCCGCTCTCGGTATCGGGCAAAATCGCTTCGGCGGGGCACTCCGGCTCGCACACGCCGCAATCAATGCACTCAGAGGGGTTGATGACGAGCATATTGTCGCCTTCATAAAAGCAATCGACCGGGCAGACCTCAACGCAGTCCATATATTTGCACTTGATGCAGGCTTCGGTCACAACATAGGTCATTGCTCGGGTCTCCGTGTTCGTGGGACGGTGTTAGAATCAGGCCGCCGCGTCGTCAACCGCTTCGGTTGCTTGCTCAGCCGGCCGCTCAAACCAAACTTCCAGCGGACCAGCGAGCTTGAGCATCAACGGCTGTCCTTTGCGATCCACCTTCTTGCCGAGTGAAACCCTGATCCATTGCTCAGACAGACTATATTCCATCACATCGGTGCGCTCAGCGCCGCGAAACCGCACGCCAATCCCCCGCGCGAGCAAGTCTTCATTGTAAAACGGGCTGTCAGGCAGCAGCGACAGTTGATCGGGGGGTGTATCAGTCATGCGCTAGCGATTGCCTCATTTTGGAAACAACCGCCAGCGGAAAATGCGGGTTAGCTGAAAACGTCGGTGAGTGTCTGCGGTGAGTTTTTCGGATCAGGCCCAAACCGATTGGGCCCTTTGGTGCCTTCAAGGCACATGAAGACGAAAACGATGATCCCGCCGATGTAAGGGACAAGACCAATGAGGCAGAACCATCCGGATTTGTCTTGATCATGGAAACGCCGCACTTGGACAGCTATTGCAGGAATAAAAATGGCGAGCGCAAAGAGCACAAAGAGCGCACCAACGATCCAAACGCCTACCGGCACGCTCGGCGCTTGACCATCTGTGACACGCATCGCAAAGGCACCGACCAGGCCAGCAAAAACGGCGAAAACGATATAGCTCAAAATGATGAAGAGCGTAAACATCCAATATTCTTTACGGCGCGAGCGCCCTTGGAAATCGGCGTAACGCTTCAGCGGCATCAACATATAATCCATTTACCCCATCCTCCTGTTGTTCGAGTCGGGAGGCTAGCGTTGGACTATAGCGTTGTCTAGCCTAAGCCGCCTTTGACCGGCTCGCGCGCTTGCGCTCGTTGGGATCGAGCCAGCGCTTGCGTAGGCGGATGCTCTTGGGCGTCACCTCCACCAGTTCATCGTCCTCAATATAGGCAATGGCTTGCTCCAACGTCAGGCGGCGCGGCGGGGTGAGGCGGATGGCATCATCCTTGCCGCCGGAAGCGCGGAAGTTGGTGAGCTGCTTCGACTTCATCGGGTTGACCTCAAGGTCGCCGGTTTTGGCATTCTCACCGATGATCATGCCCTCATACAACGTTTCTTGCGGCGCGACCATCAGGATGCCGCGCTCTTCCAATGGCCCGAGCGCATAGGCTACCGCCTCGCCCGCACCGTTGGAGATCAGCACGCCATTGAGACGGCCGGTGATGACGCCCTTATAGGGGCCGTACTTCTCAAACAGCCGGTTCATGATGCCGGTGCCGCGCGTGTCGGACAAAAACTCGCCGTGATAGCCGATGAGGCCGCGTGAGGGCGCGCTGAAGGTGATTCGCGTTTTGCCGCCACCGGAGGGGCGCATGTCGGTCAACTCGGCTTTACGGATTGCCATCTTCTCGACGACGGTGCCAGAATATTCCTCATCCACATCGATGACGACGGTTTCATATGGCTCTTCGCGGCCCGTTTCGCCATCACGATACAGCACGCGCGGACGCGAGATGCTGAGCTCAAACCCTTCGCGACGCATCGTTTCAATCAGCACGCCAAGCTGCAACTCGCCACGGCCCGCAACTTCGAATGAGTCTTTATCCTCGGCCTCGGTCACCTTGATCGCGACATTCGACTCGGCCTCACGCGCCAAGCGATCACGAATCATGCGGCTCGTCACCTTTGTGCCCTCACGGCCCGCCAGTGGCGAATCGTTCACGGCAAAGCGCATCGACAGCGTTGGTGGATCAATCGGCTGGGCATGAAGCGGTTCGGTTACCGCAGGATCAGCGATGGTGTTGGACACGGTGGCGACAGAGAGTCCTGCAATTGAGACGATGTCGCCCGCCTGCACCTCATCGACCGGAACCCGCTCCAGCCCACGGAACGCGAGGATTTTGGAGGCGCGGCCGGTCTCGACAATTTTGCCGTCATTATCAAGCGCGTGGATTGGTGCGTTGACCTTGAGTGAACCTGAGAACACCAGGCCGGTCAGAATGCGGCCCAAGAAGTTGTCACGATCGAGCAATGTGACGAGGAATTTGAAGGGGCCATCGGGATCGGCCTTGGGCGCTGGCACGTGGCGCACAATGGTTTCAAACATTGGCGCGAGCGTGCCCGAACGCACGTCTGGACTTTCGCCCGCATAGCCATTGCGGCCCGAGGCGAACAGCACGGGGAAATCAAGCTGCTCATCGGTCGCATCGAGGCTCACGAACAGATCGAACACCTCATCAAGCACCTCTTGTGTGCGCTCGTCTTGGCGATCAATCTTATTCACCACCACGATGGGGCGCAGGCCGAGGGCGAGCGCCTTTCCCGTTACGAACTTGGTCTGCGGCATCGCGCCCTCAGAGGCGTCCACCAGCAGAATAACGCCATCGACCATCGACAGAATGCGTTCCACCTCGCCCCCGAAATCGGCGTGACCCGGCGTATCGACGATATTGATCCGGGTATCTACGCCATCGCCATGCCACTCGACGCTCGTGCACTTCGCAAGAATCGTGATGCCACGCTCCTTTTCCAGATCGTTCGAATCCATCGCCCGCTCTTCAACGCGCTGATTCTCGCGGAAGGTGCCCGATTGGCGAAAAAGCTGGTCAACCAGCGTAGTTTTGCCATGATCAACATGGGCGATGATCGCGATATTGCGTAGCGACGACATAAAATTCTCGATGTTTGGAGTGAGGTGCGAGCGCGCCTCTAGCGGATATTGTGCATTGCGGCAAGGGCGGGAGAAGCAGTGGTCATAAAGTGCGATTAACATTGTCCCTCTTGCACTCTCAGTGAGAACGGCTAGTCTCCCGACAAACAAGTCGCTCAAAGGGGCCGCACGTATGACCACAACACCCAACACATGGCGCGTAAAATCGCTTGATGCTATTCTCGCGACCGCCCAGAAAAAGGGGCTTCATCGCAGCTTGGGCGCGTTTCAACTGACGATGCTGGGAATCGGAGCGGTTATCGGCACCGGTATTTTTGTGCTCACATCGGAGGCGGCACAAAAAGCGGGGCCGGGTATGATGCTCAGCTTCGTGCTTGCGGGCTTTGTCTGCGCTATGGCGGCACTGTGCTATTCTGAATTGGCGTCGATGGTGCCCGTCGCGGGTTCGGCATACACGTACACCTACGCCGTCATGGGCGAATTGATGGCTTGGATCGTGGGCTGGGCGTTGGTTCTTGAATATGCTTTGGGGGCAAGCGCGGTCGCGGTGGGGTGGTCGCACCATTTTGTTGGTTTGCTGCATGATTTTGCCCATATCACCGTCCCGCAGGCGATCGCGAATGCGCCGAATGACGGCGGTGTGATCAATCTTCCGGCAGTTGCTATTACCGTCATCATCACAACGCTGCTTATTCTCGGCACATCAGAGAGCGCGCGCGTGAATGCGGTTCTGGTTGCGGTTAAACTGGTGGCGCTGGCGTTGTTCGTGGTTCTGGCCATTCCCGTCATGAAGGCAGAAAACTTCCACCCGCTCATGCCGACGGGAGTCGTTGGCGTTTCGGGCGCAGCAGCCTCAATTTTCTTCGCTTATGTGGGGTTTGATGCGGTTTCAACCGCAGCTGAAGAAACCATAAATCCGCAACGGAACGTGCCAATTGGATTGATCGGCAGTCTCGCGATTTGCACAATCATCTATATGGTTGTGGCGGCAGGTGCAATCGGTGCGATTGGCGCTCAGCCGGTTTATTCGGCAGCCGGGGTGCTGCTCAATCCCGGATCAGCAGAGCTCACCGCGCGTTGCCAAGAGATCGTCGCCAGCGGCGTGGCAAAGCCACTGACCTGCTCACATGAAGCCCTTGTTTATGTGATGCAGCGGCTAGGTCATTTGCAGGTCGGCAACCTGCTGGCACTGGCGGCGACCATCGCGCTTCCTTCGGTGGTGCTGATGATGATGTTCGGCCAAACGCGTGTCGCGTTTGTGATGTCGCGTGATGGCCTGTTGCCTTCGGCACTCTCCAAAGTGCATCCGAAATTCAAAACGCCCTATGTGATTACGATTGTCACCGGGCTTTTTGCCCTTTCCTTCGCCGGTTTCATGCCGGTGGGGGAACTGGCAGACCTCTCTAATGCGGGAACATTGTTGGCCTTTGCATCAGTTGCGGTTGCCGTGTTGGTGTTGCGCCGTACCGATCCCAATCGTGTGCGCAGCTTTCGCACCCCTGTCGCTTGGTTCGTCGCTCCGGTCGCCGTTGTTGGCAGTGCCTATCTCTTTTGCAGCCTGCCTTGGAAAACGATCACGTTTTTCGGGATATGGGCAATCGCGGGCTTGCTGGTTTATTTCCTCTACTCGCGCAGCCGTAGCCATGTTGGTTTGGGACGTACCGAGGTGCATGAACTGGATGATGATCTTCCGCCCTCGCCTATCGAACCATTGACATAATGGCCAAACCACGCTTTTAGCAAAAGGCTTGAACGAACGGCAAACGAGTGAGTCCCGCGCTGGGTGCGAGGGGCTAAAACTGCCGTCAAATCAGAAAAGCGAAGAGTGAAAGCTTGGGCCCGCGCCCATAACGAGGAAGATTGCCGGATGACTTATCCGCCACCACAGGGATTGTATGACCCCCGCAACGAGCATGATGCCTGCGGTGTTGGCTTCATCGCGAACATTGGCGGCGAGAAAACCAACGCGATTATTGCGAATGGACTTGAGATTTTGGTCAATCTTGACCATCGCGGCGCAGTCGGCGCTGATCCATTGCTGGGCGATGGCGCTGGCATTCTGATTCAAATTCCGGATGCGCTGTTGCGCGATTGGGCAACGGGTGTCGGCGTCCGCTTGCCGCAGCTGGGGGACTATGCCGTCGCAATGTGCTTTTTGCCGCAAGATGAGGCGGCTCGCGATTTTATCAGCGCGCATTTCGAGAAGTTCATTGCCAAAGAAGGACAGCACCTGCTCGGCTGGCGCGATGTGCCGACAGACCCGGTGGGCCTTGGCGCGGCGGTCATCGCGCAAATGCCCGTCATTCGCCAAGCGATCATTGCACGTGGCGAGGGCACGCCTGACCAAGACGCGTTTGAGCGCAAGCTGCTGGTGATTCGCAAGCAGGTGCAGAACCCGCTGGCGCAGCTGGCGGAGAAGCATGATCTGCCGGGGCTGACGCAGCTCTATATGCCATCGATTTCTTCCCGCACCCTCGTGTACAAAGGGCTTCTGCTCGCGGGGCAGGTGGGGACATTCTATAAGGATTTGACGAACCCGCTGTGCCAATCAGCGCTCGCGCTCGTGCACCAGCGTTTCTCGACCAACACATTTCCCAGCTGGAAGCTCGCGCATCCCTATCGGTTCATTGCGCACAACGGCGAGATCAACACGGTGCGCGGCAACGTGAACTGGATGAACGCACGCCGCCGCACGCTGGAGTCTGATTTGATCGGGCCTGACCTCGACAAGATGTGGCCGCTCATTCCGCATGGCCAATCAGACACGGCCTCGCTCGATAACGCGCTCGAACTGCTGCTTGCGGGCGGCTATCCACTGGCCAAGGCCGTGATGCTGCTGATGCCGGAGGCGTGGGCGGGCAATCCGCTGATGAACCCAGAGCGGCGCGCGTTCTATGAGTATTACGCCGCGTTGATGGAGCCTTGGGATGGCCCCGCCGCCGTCGCCTTCACCGATGGCCGGCAGATTGGCGCGACGCTCGACCGCAATGGACTGCGGCCCGCGCGTTTCTGCGTCACAACCGACAACCAGATCATCATGGCGTCTGAGTCTGGCGTGCTGCCAATTCCGGATGAGAAGATCACGCGCAAGTGGCGGCTTCAGCCAGGTCGAATGCTACTCATCGATCTTGAGCAAGGCCGGATCATCGAAGATGACGAAATCAAGGCGAGCCTCGCTGGTGCCGCGCCCTATGAGGATTGGCTGAAAACGACGCAGTATAAGCTCGAAGAACTCCCCGAGCTGGCCGATGCTAAGGCTCCGCCGCCCACCAACGATCCCTCTGTGCTACTCGATCGGCAACAGGCCTTTGGCTATACGCAGGAAGATTTGGCGAAGTTCCTTGAACCAATGGCGCGCAATGGGGAAGACCCGTTGGGCTCGATGGGTACAGATACGCCTATTGCCGTGCTCTCGTCCAAATCGCGACTGCTTTATGATTATTTCAAGCAGAACTTCGCGCAAGTGACCAACCCGCCGATTGACCCGATCCGCGAGGAATTGGTGATGTCGCTGGTCACGATGATTGGCCCGCGCCCGAATTTGCTTGGCCACCACGCAGGCACCCACAAGCGGCTAGAGGTCATGCAACCAGTGCTGACCGATGCTGACCTGGTAAAAATTCGCGCGGTATCCGAAACGCTCGACGGTGCGTTCCGCACCGCCACCATCGACATCACATGGGATGCGGCGAGCGGTGCTACGGGGCTGGAGCTTGCGCTGAAGGAAATGTGCTGGGCCGCGACCGAGGCGGTGCTGGCCGATGCGAACATTCTTATCTTGTCCGATCGCGCAATTTCAGCCGAGCGGATCGCGATCCCCGCCGCGCTCGCCACGGCGGCCGTGCATCACCACCTGATCCGCCAAGGCTTGCGGATGCAGGCTGGTCTGGTGATCGAAACGGGTGAAGTACGGGAGGTTCATCATTTCTGCGTGCTCGCCGGCTATGGGGCGGAGGCGATCAACCCGTATCTAGCGTTTGAAACGCTGGAAGATATTCGCGTGCGGCAGGGCCTTCCACTCACGGCTTACGATGTGCAGAAGCATTATGTGAAGGCCGTGGGCAAGGGCATCCTCAAGGTGATGTCGAAGATGGGCATTTCCACTTACCAAAGCTATTGCGGCGCGCAGATTTTCGATGCGGTGGGGCTATCCACGGCATTCGTTGAAAAGTATTTCACTGGCACTGTGACGACGATAGAGGGCGCGGGGCTGGCAGAAATCGCGGCGGAAACCGTGCAGCGCCATGCCGCCGCTTATTCCGATGCGCCGATTTATCGCAATATGCTCGATGTTGGTGGGCACTATGCCTATCGCGTGCGCGGTGAGGAACATGCGTGGACGCCGACGAGTGTGGCCGCGCTTCAACACGCGGTGCGCGGCAATCTGCCGAACGCCTATGCAGAGTTCGCCAAAAGCATCAATGAACAAAGCGAGCGGCTACTGACCATTCGTGGCCTGATGGATTTGAAGCCCGCCGATGTGTCGATTCCGCTGGAAGAAGTCGAACCCGCTTCCGAAATCGTCAAGCGCTTCTCCACCGGCGCGATGAGCTTCGGCTCGATTAGTCGCGAGGCGCACACCACGCTGGCGATTGCCATGAACCGCATCGGTGGCCGCTCTAATACCGGAGAGGGCGGCGAGGAAGTTGATCGCTTTACGCCCCTGCCGAACGGCGATTCGATGCGCTCGGCGATCAAGCAAGTTGCCTCGGGCCGCTTTGGGGTGACGGCGGAATATCTGGTGAATGCTGATGATATTCAGATTAAAATGGCGCAGGGCGCAAAGCCCGGCGAGGGCGGGCAATTGCCTGGGGACAAGGTCGATAAAGCCATTGCCGCCGTGCGCCACTCCACACCCGGCGTCGGTCTGATTTCGCCTCCACCGCACCACGATATTTACTCGATTGAGGATTTGGCGCAGCTCATTCACGATCTGAAGAACGTGAATACCAAGGCACGAATTTCGGTCAAGCTCGTGTCCGAAGTTGGTGTGGGCACGGTTGCGGCGGGTGTTTCCAAGGCGCGCGCGGATCATGTCACGATCTCGGGCTATGAGGGCGGCACGGGCGCGTCGCCGCTCACCTCGCTCACCCACGCGGGGTCACCTTGGGAGATTGGGTTGGCGGAAACGCAACAGACGTTGCTGCTCAATGGCTTGCGCTCGCGGATTGCGGTGCAGGTCGATGGTGGTATCCGCACAGGACGCGATGTCGCGATTGGGGCGCTATTGGGGGCCGATGAATTTGGCTTCGCGACCGCGCCGCTGATTGCGGCGGGCTGCATCATGATGCGCAAATGCCACCTCAACACCTGCCCGGTTGGCGTGGCGACGCAAGACCCCGTGCTGCGCGCGCGCTTCACCGGCCAGCCCGAGCATGTCATCAATTACTTCTTCTTCGTCGCAGAGGAACTGCGCATAATCATGGCCGAAATGGGCTTCCGCACGGTTGAAGAGATGGTCGGGCGGGTGGATCGGCTCGATATGCACAAGGCGCTCCACCACTGGAAGGCCGAGGGTGTTGATCTCTCGCGCATTCTGCATCGGGTGAAGCTGCCCTCAGGTGCGCCGTTGCACCAAACTGAAACGCAGAACCACGGGCTCGAGGCGGCACTTGATAACGACCTGATCGCCGCCGCATCTCCCGCTTTGGAAAGCGGCAAACCCGTCCGCATCGAGCGCGCCGTGCGCAACGTCAACCGCACCGTGGGCGCAATGCTCTCCGGCGAAGTGGCGCGCAAATATGGCCATGCGGGCCTGCCGGACAACAGCATCAGCATCCGCCTTACGGGTGTTGCGGGGCAAAGCTTCGGCGCATTCCTCGCACATGGTGTGACGCTCGAACTCGTTGGTGATGGCAATGACTATGTCGGCAAAGGCCTCTCGGGTGGTCGCTTGATTGTGCGCGCCCCCGACGGCTCAACCCGCGAAGCAGGCAAGAACATCATCGTCGGCAACACCGTTCTTTACGGCGCAATCGCGGGCGAGGCTTATTTCGCGGGCGTCGGCGGCGAGCGGTTCGCGGTGCGTAACTCGGGTGCCGTTGCGGTCGTGGAAGGCACAGGCGATCATGGCTGCGAATATATGACCGGCGGCGTGGTCGCAGTGCTCGGCGCTACCGGTCGCAACTTCGCGGCCGGTATGTCGGGCGGCGTCGCCTATGTGTATGATGCGGATGGCAGCTTCAGAGAACGGTGCAACCTCAGCATGGTTGATCTGGAGCCGATTGCGGCCACTGACAATCGCGACAGCCAACCGCCATCGCAAAAAGCGCGTTCCGTCAGCGATAATGGCATGGGTGACATGCTCGGCCACGATGCGGCGCGGTTGCGGATTTTGCTGGAGCGCCATTTGCTGTATTCGGGCAGCGCGCGCGCCAAGGCTTTGTTGGAGGATTGGAACACAACCCTCACAAAGTTCGTCAAAGTGATGCCGCGCGACTATGCCCGCGCGCTCAAAAACATTGAGGCCGAGCGGCTGGCTAACGCCTCCGTAGCGGCGGAGTGAAATTTGTGGGTCCGCGTGCGCATCTCTCCGCTCATCCCGAGCGTAGTCGAGGGACTAAATCGAGCGGAGCCGAGAATTCCATCTACGCACGCCTCGGCTGCGCTCGGCAGGGTCCCTCGACTACGCTCGGGATGAACGAATTTTATACACTTTCGGAAATCAAATAATGGGTAAAACAACAGGTTTTCTTGAAATTGATCGTCACGAGCGCGGCTATGCGCCTGCGGGCGAGCGGATCACGCATTATCGCGAGTTCGTCCAGCCGCTTCCTGCCGACGAGCTGAAAGCGCAGGCCGCGCGCTGCATGGATTGCGGTATTCCGTTTTGCCACAATGGCTGCCCAGTCAACAACATCATCCCCGATTGGAACAATCTGGTCTATCAGGATGATTGGCGGAGCGCGCTTGAAGTGCTGCATTCGACCAATAACTTCCCCGAATTCACGGGTCGCATCTGCCCCGCACCGTGCGAGGCGAGCTGCACGCTGAACATTCAGGATACGCCGGTCACGATCAAATCCATTGAATGCCAGATTATCGATAAGGGCTGGGCGGAGGGCTGGGTCACGCCACAAATCTCCACTGATAAGACCGGCAAGCGCATTGCCGTGGTCGGCTCTGGCCCCGCTGGCATGGCGTGCGCACAACAGCTTGCCCGTGCGGGACATAGCGTAACTCTGTTTGAGAAAAACGACCGGATGGGCGGGCTCCTGCGCTATGGCATCCCCGATTTCAAAATGGAAAAGCAGCTCATTAATCGGCGTTTGGTGCAGATGGAGGCCGAGGGTGTAGAGTTTCGCACCTCCACAGAGGTCGGCGTCACCGTCTCGATGGAGTCGTTGCGTGAGAATTACGATGCCGTGGTGCTGTCCGGCGGTGCCGAGAAGCCGCGCCCGCTCGATATTCCAGGCGCAGAGTTGCAAGGCGTGCGACTGGCGATGGAGTTTCTGACCCAGCAGAACAAGCGCAACGCGGGTGATGATGAGCTGCGCGCCGCGCCGCGCGGCACGCTCTCCGCTAAGGGTAAGCACGTCGTCGTGATCGGCGGTGGCGATACTGGGTCAGATTGTGTTGGCACATCCAACCGTCAGGGCGCGGCCTCGGTGACGCAGTTCGAGATCATGCCCAAGCCGCCTGAGAAAGAAGAGAAAGCGCTGAGCTGGCCGAACTGGCCGCTGAAACTGCGCACCTCATCATCACACGAAGAGGGTTGTGAACGCGATTGGGCGGTGCTGACCAAGCGCGCTGTTGGCGAGGGTAACGACGTCAAGGCGCTAGAATGTGTGCGGGTGGAGTTCGTGAATGGGCGCATGGAAGAGATTCCCGGCTCGGAATTTGAGCTGAAAGCCGACCTCGTGCTGCTCGCAATGGGCTTTCTCGGGCCAAAAAAGGCCGGGTTGGTGGAACAAGCCGGTGTCGCGCTTGATGCACGCGGGAATGTTGCCGCCAATGTGCAGGATTATGCCACATCGCACGACGGCGTCTTCGCGTGCGGCGACATGCGGCGCGGGCAATCGCTGGTCGTCTGGGCGATCCGCGAGGGCCGCCAATGCGCGCGCGCGGTAGATTTGGCGCTGATGGGCGCGACGACGCTGCCGCGCTAAGCGCTATAGAATCTCGCGCACCACATCTTGCGGGCGACAAAGGCGGACACCCTTTTCGGTTTCTACGAGCGGGCGTTGGATGAGCGCCGGATGCGCCATCATCGCATCGAGAATTTGCTCGTCGGTCGTGGCGGGGGCGAGCAAGCCCAGTTCCGCGCACAGTTCCGCGGCGGGAGAATTCGTGGTGCGCAAGCCTTGGCGTGCTGTGATGCCCGCTTTAGCATAAAGTGCCACCAGCCGTTCGCGCGTAGGCGGGGTCTTGAGATACTCAATCACCGTCACGTCCGCTCCCGCTTCCTCCAGAATCGCCAACGTCTTGCGCGATGTACCGCAGGCGGGGTTGTGATAGATGGTGGCTTTCATGATGAGTCCTGTGGTTGTCGTCTTGTTTTCAGCGTGAATGGGATGGTGCGAGGTTAAGCTCGTTATATCGCTTCTCCAATTGCTCCGCTTTCTCCCCACCTCTCCGCAATAGTATAGGTCAATCTCACACGTCCCGCGCCAACCACTCCTCCAGCCATTTAATCGTATAATCGCCATTCTGGAATTCGGGATCGAGCAGCAGCGCCTGATGCAGCGGGATGGTGGTCTTGACCCCTTCCACCACAAACTCCTCCAGCGCGCGCTTGAGCCGCATCATACAGCCTTCGCGGGTGCGGCCATAGACGATCAGCTTGGCGATCATGCTGTCGTAATAGGGAGGGATTTTATAGCCCGCATAGAGGCCGCTATCGACGCGGACGTGCATCCCGCCCGGTGCGTGAAACGCCGTCACGAGGCCGGGCGAAGGGGCGAATGTGCGCGGGTCTTCGGCGTTGATCCGGCATTCAATGGCATGGCCCTTGAACTCAATGTCTTCCTGATTGACCGACAAAGGCCGTCCCTCGGCGATTCGGATTTGCTCGCGCACCAGATCGACGCCGGTGATCATCTCTGTCACGGGATGCTCGACCTGCAACCGCGTGTTCATTTCGATGAAGTAGAATTCGCCATCTTCCCAGAGAAACTCGATCGTGCCCGCGCCGCGATAGTGCATATCGGCCATTGCCTTCGCGACAATGCCGCCCATCCGGTCGCGTTCTGCACGGCTGATGACGGGGGAAGGGGCTTCTTCAAGCACCTTCTGGTGGCGGCGTTGCAGCGAGCAATCGCGCTCACCAAGGTGGATGGCGTTGCCGTTTCCATCTCCAAACACCTGGAATTCAATGTGGCGCGGATTGCCGAGATATTTCTCAAGATACACTGTAGCATCGCCGAACGCGGCCTTGGCCTCGGTGCCCGCCTGTTGCATCTGGCTCTCAAGTTCGGCCTCGGTATTCACCACCTTCATGCCGCGTCCGCCACCACCAGATGCGGCCTTGATAATCACGGGATAGCCGATTTTGGCAGCAATTGCCTTCGCCTCAGCGACATCTTCAATCGCACCGTCAGAGCCGGGGACGAGCGGCAGGCCGAGTTTACCCGCGCTTCGCTTGGCTTCTACTTTGTCGCCCATCGTCCGGATATGCTCGGGCTTCGGGCCGATGAAGATGAGTTTGTGCTCTTCGACGATCTCCGCAAAACGGGCGTTCTCGGAGAGGAAGCCATAGCCGGGATGGATCGCATCCGCGCCAGAGATTTCCGCCGCCGAGATAATCGCCGCGACGTTCAGATAGGAGTCGGCAGCGGCGGGCGGGCCGATGCAAATGGCCTGATCCGCAAGCCGCACGTGCATCGCATCGGCATCGGCAGTGGAGTGCACCGCGACCGTCTTGATCCCCATTTCGTGCGCCGCGCGGTGAATGCGCAGTGCAATCTCCCCGCGATTGGCGATCAGCAGTTTCTCGATACTCACTCGATAACCACCAGTGGTTGATCGAATTCCACAGGCTGTCCGTTCGCGACGATTACCTGCGTGACTTTGCCAGCGCGCGGGGCGGTTATCGGGTTCATCACCTTCATCGCCTCGATAATCACCAAAGTGTCACCTTCCTTCACGGATGCTCCGACGCTCACGAAATTGGCGACGTCCGGTGCGGAGGCGAGGTAAACGGTGCCGACCATCGGCGATTTTACTGTGCCGGGGTGATCGCCGGTTGGCGCAACAGGTGCGGGCGCTGCCGCTGTTGGAGCCGGGGGCGCTACGGGCGCGGGCGCTGCGGCATAAGCCATTGGCGCGCCTTGCCGCGCGACCCTTATCTTGCGCCCGTTGTCCTCAACTTCGATCTCGGTCAGGTGCGTTTCATCGAGCAATTTGGCGAGCTCGCGCACCAGCGCGGTATCTACCTTCATCGTATCAGTTGGTTTTGTGGTCATGCGAACCCCTGTTGAATTTGTGTGTTCTTAATCAGAGCTTGGCCGCCGCGTCTAGGGCGTGCGTGTATGAATCGGCGCCAAAGCCCGCAACTGTTGCTTTTGCTGCCTCCCCCACAAAGCTGCGATGGCGATAGCTCTCGCGCAGATGCGGGTTAGTGATGTGCACTTCGATCACCGGCACGCTGATCGCCTTGATGGCATCATAGAGGGCGAACGACGTGTGGGTATAAGCGGCGGCGTTGAGCAGCACTGCGTGCGCACCATCTGCATTGGCCTCGTGCAGCCAATCAATGAGATGACCTTCATGGTTCGATTGGCGAAAATCAATCTCGAAACCAAGCGCCCGTGCCTGATCGTCGAGCCTCCCCGCAATGTCATCGAGTGTATCATGCCCATAAATCTCTGGCTCGCGCGTGCCGAGCAGGTTGAGATTGGGGCCATTGAGGACATAAATGGTTTTCGTCGTCATGTGCGCTTCCGGTTGCGGGTCTGTGCGAGCGGTTATATGGGCTTGAGCGACGAATGCAAAGGCACAACATGACGATCACGATCCAGCTTAACGGCGAGCCGCGCACGGTGGCGGTGGGGATGAGCATTGCGGCACTGGCGGACGCGCTGGGCCTCAACCCGAAGAAGATCGCGGTGGAGCGCAATCTGGAGATTGTGCCACGCTCCACGCTCGCCGCCGTGATGCTTGTGGATGGCGACCAACTGGAGATTGTGCATTTCGTGGGGGGTGGGTAGAGCGTTCGCATGACACAGACAACTGACACTTGGCCGGAAACCTGGCCAGAAACCTGGAGCGTCGCGGGCCGCAGCTTCACCTCCCGCCTCATCGTGGGCACCGGAAAATATAAAGACTTCGCGCAGAACGCAGCGGCGGTTGCGGCTTCTGGCGCGGAGATCGTCACCGTCGCCGTGCGGCGCGTCAATATTGCGGATCGAAACGCCCCCATGTTGACAGACTTTATCGATCCCAAAAAAATCACCTACCTGCCCAATACGGCGGGCTGCTTTACCGGCGATGAGGCGATCCGCACCTTGCGATTGGCGCGCGAGGCGGGCGGCTGGGACTTGGTGAAGCTGGAAGTGCTCGGGGAGGCGAAGACGCTGTACCCCGACATGGTGGAAACGCTGCGCGCGACCGAAATCCTTGCCAAAGAAGGCTTTCTGCCGATGGTCTATTGTGCCGACGATCCAATTGCGGCCAAGCGGCTGGAGAACGCTGGCGCCGTAGCGATCATGCCACTCGGCGCGCCGATCGGCTCTGGGTTGGGATTGCAGAACCCGGTGATGATTCGATTGATCATCGAGGCAGCGAAGGTGCCTGTGCTTGTTGATGCTGGTGTTGGCACCGCTTCTGATGCGGCCGTCGCGATGGAATTGGGGTGTGACGGCGTGCTCATGAACACCGCCATTGCCGAGGCCAAAGACCCCATTATGATGGCGGCAGCAATGAAATTGGCGGTTGAAGCTGGCCGCCTTGCCTATCGTGCCGGACGGATGGGGCGGCGGATGTATGCTGATCCCTCCTCACCGCTCGCGGGCCTCATATAATAGCGATTGATATACACGCCACTCAGGCTTGCCTGCGTTGTGCGACGGCCTAGTCCTCATCGTTTCTGAGGACGTGGGGACAGATTTTGGGAGGGGCAGCCTTTTACGGCCTGACATTGGTCTGGCGGGAACTCATTTTATTTGCCAGCGTTGGCTTCCTTATCGGCGGCATCGACGAGCTTGCCGTTGATGTCATTTGGCTTGGGCGGTCAGTCTGGCGACGCTTGTTTGTCTATTCGCACCATCAGCGTTCCACCGCAGAAACACTCGCCGCCCCAAAAAATCCCGGGTTGATTGTCGTGTTTATCGCCGCATGGGATGAAGGCGATATTATTGGTCTGATGCTCCGATACACGCTCGCGGTGCTCAGCCACGACAATTACCGCATTTACGTTGGATGTTATCCGAATGACAGCAAGACCTTGGCGGCGGCGCGCGGGATCGACAGCCCCAATCTGCGCGTCATTGTTGGCAGAAAGCCTGGCCCAACGACCAAAGCCGATTGTCTCAACACGCTGTATTGCGCGCTACAGAACGATGAGCATTTCGATGGCGTGCGCGCGAAGGCGATTGTGTTGCACGACGCTGAAGACGTCGTTCACCCGCACGAGCTGCGAGTGTTCGATACATTGATCGAGCGGTTCGATCTTGTGCAATTGCCAGTCTTTCCGCTTTTCAACCCACATTCTCCTTGGGTCGCCGGGCATTATTGTGATGAATTTGCTGAAGCGCACGGCAAGACCCTGGTTGTTCGTGAGGCGTTGGGTGCGGCTATTCCGGCGGCGGGTGTCGGTTGTGCATTCGCGCGTGAAACTCTGGCGCAAATTGCCACCGCCAAAGGGGGGCAACCGTTTGACGCCGAGAGCCTGACAGAAGATTACGAGCTTGGGCTGATGATTGGTGCGATGGGCGGAAAGACTGTGCTCGCGCGTCTCCCAAGCGGGCGGGCCACCGTCCAAGTCAATGCGCATTTCCCCGCCACACTCGATGCGGCAGTCAAACAAAAGGCGCGCTGGATTACGGGCATAGCCCTCGCAGGCTATGATCGGTTGGGCTGGAGCGGCGGCATTGCTGAAACCTGGATGAGATTGCGGGATCGGCGCGCAATCGCTGCTGCAATGCTGCTGTCCATCGGGTATCTCACCATTCTGATCACGGCAGTGTTCGCGATCTTTCACTTCGCATGGAAGGCGCCAATGCCGTCGCTCTCGCCAATGGAAACCTGGCTTGTCGAGGTCAATGCGCTGCTTTTGATGGGGCGTTTGGTGGTGCGCGCATATTTCGTGGGGCGACTTTATGGCTGGGCACAGGCCGCCATGTCCGCGCCACGCCTGGTCACCGCCAATGTCATCGCGATGATGGCGGCGCGGCGCGCGCTGGTCCGCTACCTCAAAATGCGTCGAACTGGAATAGCCGAATGGGAGAAGACGAGCCATGTCTTCCCGACAGGCCTGCCTCAGTGATCATTGCCACAAGTCGTCCTATTCGGGCGCTTTGGGTGATGCTGAGCGTATGGGTGAGTGGGAGGGCTGCAACGCTGTGGCTGGAGGCCGAACAGGGTGGGGCGTCTCGTTTAAGCGTTCAGTGGCGTGAGACGCTCCCGGACGCTCATTTTTCTGGGCCTGTTGCTCTTGCAACGCCGGCACACGTCATCCCAATGGTCACCATGCGGATCGACGCGGAACCTTCCAAGCAGTCGCAGCTGCCACGTCACATGATCCAGATTGTTCCTCCAAACGGGCCGGGCCGATACAGGCTAACGGCGCAGACAAATCCACCAAGCCTTCGCCTTCGGACAGTTGCTGTTCCCCCTCAGATCGCAATTCGCGCGCCACCTCACAACCTTGCGCCCGCTGCTTCTAAGAGTCAGGCTTCGTCGTTCTCGGCTTCTCCGGCGAGCGTAGACGCGCCACCCGAAGCCAAATCATCTCATGATGGACAACGCCTTTCTTCGAGTGGATGGGCGCTCGTGCGCGGTGGCGGGGCGCCGGGATTGAGCGGCGGCGGGCAGTTGGGTGGCAGTCAAATAGGAATACGATCCAATTTTGCGCTCAATTCACCACACAGCATCAGTGTGACCGCCCGCCTTACCGCGCCATTGAACAGTGAAACGGGCAAAGAGGTCGCGGTGGGAATAGCGCTTAAACTCGTCGCCGCAGTGCCGATACAGATCATCGCCGAACGACGCATTGCCGCCGATCATGGCGGTCGCAATGATTTTGAAATTATTGCGGCGGGTGGCGTTTATGATCACCCTCTCGGCCGTCATTTGACGGTGAGCGCCTATGCACAAGTCGGCGTCGTTGGCATCACGCGCCGTGATACCTTTGCCGACGGCAGTATCGAAGTTGAACATCCTGTGGTGCACGAAGAGAGGCTGACGCTATCGGTCGGCGCCGGTGCGTGGGGCGCGGCACAACCCGGTGTTTCGAGGCTTGATGTCGGGCCAGAGATATCAGCTCGCACACAAATCGGGCCAGCGTCACTCAAATTGACGGCGAGCTATCGCTTTCAGCTCGCAGGAGATGCCCGCCCCAGCTCAGGGCCTGCCCTGAGTCTGGGGACGGACTTTTAAGTTCAGTCTTCGCGTGTCAGAAATGCGGGCGCAAACTCCGGCGCGGGGCCGTCATTGTCCGAGCGCTCTGGGCGTGGACCACGGGGACCGCGATCACCGCCGCCATCACGGCCACCACCATCACGGCCACCACCATCACGGCGAGGGCCGCGATCACGATCACCACCGCGTCCGCCGCCGCCATCACGGCGAGGGCCACGGTCATTGCGGGGGCCACGATCTTCGCGTGGCTCACGGGCTGGGCGGGTATCTTCGAGCTCTTCACCCGTTTCCTGATCGACAACGCGCATCGACAGACGCACCTTACCGCGTGGATCAATCTCGACGACCTTGACCTTAACAGCCTGGCCTTCGCTCAACGCATCGCTGACCTTCTCAACCCGCTCATTCTTGATTTCAGAGACGTGGACGAGACCGTCCTTGCCGCCCATGAAATTCACGAATGCGCCGAAATCGACGAGGTTCACAACCTTACCATCATAGATTTTGCCGACTTCGGCTTCTTCCACAATGCCGGAAATCCAAGCGCGTGCGGCTTCGATCTGCGCGGGGTCGGACGATGAAATCTTGATCAAGCCTTCATCATCAATATCAACCTTGGCACCCGTCGTCGCGACGATCTCGCGAATGACCTTGCCGCCCGTGCCGATGATGTCACGGATTTTGGCCTTGTCGATTTGCATCGTTTCAATGCGTGGCGCGTGGGCCGAGAGCTCGGTGCGGGTTTCGCCCAGTGCCTTCGCCATTTCACCGAGGATATGCGCGCGGCCTTCCTTGGCTTGGGTGAGTGCCACCTTCATAATCTCTTCGGTGATGCCGGCAATCTTAATGTCCATCTGCATCGTGGTGATGCCCTCGGACGTGCCTGCCACCTTGAAATCCATGTCGCCGAGGTGATCCTCATCGCCCAAGATGTCGGACAGAACCGCAAAGTCCTTGCCTTCCAGAATGAGGCCCATCGCGATGCCCGAGACGGGACGCGCGATTGGCACACCCGCATCCATCATCGCGAGCGAACCGCCGCAAACCGAGGCCATCGACGATGAGCCGTTGCTCTCGGTGATGTCAGACGTGAGCCGGATCGTGTAAGGGAATTGCTCCTTGGTGGGCAGAACAGCGTGCAGCGCGCGCCATGCCAGCTTACCATGACCAATTTCACGACGGCCCGGCGCGCCGAAGCGGCCAACCTCACCCACCGAGTAAGGGGGGAAGTTATAATGCAGCATGAAATTCTCATAACGCAGGCCGGTGAGGCCATCGATCATCTGCTCAGACTCTTTGGTGCCGAGCGTGCAAGTGGCAATCGTCTGCGTCTCGCCACGTGTGAACAGGGCAGAGCCATGCGCGCGCGGGAGGAAGTGCGTTTCCGCCACAATCGGGCGGATTTGCGTGGTGGTGCGGCCATCGATCCGGGTGCCATCCTTGAGGATTGCGCTCCGAACGATTTCCGCTTCGAGCTTCTTGACGAGCTTTTGTGCGGCCATCTGGTCTTGCGGCGTCGCGTCGAGGAAGGCTTCCTTCGCCTTGGCGCGGGCAGCGTTCAAAGCGTTTGAGCGCTCGGATTTGTCGGTCAGCTTGTATGCGGCGGCAATGTCCTTGCCGATCAGCTTCTTGAGCTTGTCCTTGGCGGCAGACAAATCAGCCTGCTCAGCCATGGCCCAAGGCTCTTTTGCGGCTTGCTCAGCAAGCTTCACAATCGCCTTAATAACCTCTTTACACGCGGCGTGCGCAAACTGAACGGCACCGAGCATGATCTCTTCTGAGAGCTCTTTCGCTTCCGATTCCACCATCATCACCGCGTCATAAGTGGCGGCGACAACGAGATCGAGTTCACCTTCGGCAACCTGATCATCGGTCGGGTTGAGGATATATTCGCCATTGACATAGCCCACGCGCGCCGCACCGATTGGCCCCATGAAAGGCACACCGGAGAGCGTCATCGCCGCAGAGGCGGCAACAAGCGCGAGAATATCGGGCTCGTTATGGCCATCATACGACAGCACCTGCGCAATGCAGTTGATCTCGTTGTAAAAGCCCTCAGGGAACAGCGGACGCAACGGGCGGTCGATCAGACGGGAAACAAGCGTTTCCTTCTCGGTCGCGCCGCGCTCACGCTTGAAAAAGCCGCCGGGGATGCGGCCGGAGGAGAAATACTTCTCCTGATAATTGACGGTGAGCGGAAAGAAATCTTGCCCCTCTTTCACCTTCTTCGCAGCCGTAACGGCGCACAGCACAACGGTTTCGCCGAGTGTGGCGATGACTGCGCCGTCAGCTTGGCGGGCGACCTTGCCCGTTTCGAGTGTCAGCTTCGCGCTGCCCCACTCGATGGATACAGTTTTCGTGTTAAACATATGTTTTCCTTCAATCCGGCGGCCATATTGCCTGCCGGGGTTTGCTTGCGGGGCAGTTAATCGCCCCAGTGTCGGGCCGGTATGGCCCTATTGCCCGTCACACGCCGAATTGCGGGTGCGGAAATTGAAAAGAGCGGCCCGTGAGCCGCTCTTGGTTTTTGTTATTTGCGAAGACCAAGCTTCGTAATCAAATCGGTATAGCGCGATGCATCAATTTTCTTAAGATAATTGAGCAGCGAGCGGCGGTTGTTCACCATCATGAGCAGGCCACGACGCGAGTGATTATCCTTCGCGTGGGTTTTGAAATGCTCGGTGAGGTTCACGATGCGCTCGGTCAGGATCGAAACCTGAACTTCGGGGCTGCCCGTATCACCTTCGTGGCGGGCGTGTTCGTTAATCAGCGCTGTTTTGCGCTCTGCGGTAATCGTCATTTTCGTTCGTCCTCGACATCGCGTTACATATTAAAGCCGCGTTCCACTGTGACGTTTCCGTCATTGATTTGAACCAGCGCGATCAGGGTTTCCCCATGTTGCGCAAAGGCCAAGCCATCAGATGCGGCAATCCCGATCAATGGGCGCCCCACACGGAGCGCGTCTGCCTGATCGGGGGAAAGAGCGAACACCGGGATGTCGGCCAGTGCAGCCCTTAAGGGCAGGAGGCAAGCCTCAAGGTTGCCGCCCTTAGCGGATTCGTCGAGTTTGTCCAGCGAAATCGCTTGATTGAGCGAGAAGGGCCCAGCCTTGGTGCGGCGGAGCATAGTGACATGGCCGACGGTGCCGAGCGCAAGAGCAAGGTCGCGCGCGAGCGAACGGATATACGTGCCTTTTGAGACATGGGCGGTGAGGGTGATGGTATCAATTTTCTTCTCCGCGCCTCCGCGCCT
>JAYVZY010000381.1:0-2170 GCA_043782885.1 Sphingomonadales bacterium
TGTTCAAATCGGGCACCGGCGTTGACTGGGCGACGGGCGAGGCGCTCGCGTTCGGGTCGTTGCTGTCAGAGGGTTATGCCGTGCGGCTGTCGGGCCAGGATTCAGGGCGCGGCACGTTTAGCCAACGGCATTCGGTGTGGGTCGATCAGACCGACGAGCATAAATACATCCCGCTGTCCACTCTGCCGCATGGTGCGTTTGAGGTGCTGGACAGCACCCTCTCCGAGTTCGGCGTGCTTGGGTTTGAATACGGCTATGCGGGCGCCGACCCCAAGGCGCTCGTGCTCTGGGAAGGCCAGTTCGGCGATTTCGCGAACGGCGCACAGGTCATGATCGATCAGTTCATCGCCAGCGGCGAGAGCAAATGGCTCCGCGCCAACGGCCTCGTGCTGCTGTTGCCGCATGGCTATGAGGGGCAGGGGCCAGAGCATAGTTCGGCGCGGCTGGAGCGGTATTTGCAGCTCTGTGCCGAGGATAATATTCAGGTCGCGAACTGCACCACACCCGCGAATTACTTCCACATTCTGCGCCGTCAGATGCATCGCGGCTTCCGCAAGCCGCTCATCCTGATGACCCCGAAATCGCTGTTGCGACACAAGCGCGCCGTCAGCAAGACGGACGATTTTCAGGGCGCATCGCACTTTATGCGCATTCTATCCGATCCGAATGCACCCGCCGACAAGGACGTGAAGCGGCTCGTGCTGTGCACCGGCAAGGTCGCGTATGACCTGATGGATGCGCGCGATGCGGCGGGCGATACCGAGACGGCGATTGTCCGCACCGAGCAAATTTATCCCTTCCCGAGCGAACCGTTGGTGGTGCGCCTTAAGCGGATGGTCAATCTTGAAGAGGTGGTTTGGGCACAAGAGGAACCGCGCAACAATGGTGCCTATTTCTTCGTCGAGCCGTTTATCGAGGAGTGCCTCATCGCAGCCAAGTGCAAAGTGACGCGCGCGCGCTATGCGGGGCGAAAAGCCAGTGCATCGCCCGCCACTGGCCTCGCCAAGCGGCATATGGCGGAGCAGGCAGCACTCGTTGCGGATGCGCTCGGCCAAAATGTGCGCAACGAAATTAGACGTCAGCGGAAGGGTTAAAGCATGACGACCGAAGTTAAAGTCCCCACACTGGGCGAATCGATTACCGAAGCTACGCTCGGAAAATGGCTAAAAGCGCCCGGCGAAGCGGTGGCCGCTGACGAGCCGATCGCGAGTCTCGAAACCGATAAGGTCGCGATTGATGTCACCTCGCCCGTTGCGGGCGCGATGGGCCTGCAGATCGTGCCCGAAGGCGCGACGGTGCTGGTAGGCGCACTCATCGCAACGATTGAGGCGGGCGCTGCGGGAACAACCGCTCCCTTGTCAGCTTCCGCCCCAACTCCCCCGCAACCTGCTGCCGCATCAACCGTACCTGCGATTGAAGCAGTAGCGGGTGACGCTCTCACCCTCTCGCCTGCCGTTCGCCGCCTCGTGCTCGAGCACGGCGTTGATCCAACCACGATCAAGGGCAGCGGCAAAGATGGTCGCCTGACCAAGGAAGATGTGATGGCGGCGGTGGCTGCTGGCAGCGCATCCGCCACGCCCGCCGCCAGTGTGCCCGCATCTGTGGCGGTCGCGCCCGCCCGCGCCGAAGAGCGCGTCAAGATGACCCGCCTGCGCCAGACGGTCGCCAAGCGGCTGAAAGAGGCACAGAACACCGCCGCTTTGCTCACCACCTTCAACGATGTTGACATGAGTGCCGTCATCGAAGCGCGCGCGAAATACAAAGACCTGTTCGAGAAAAAACACGGCGTGCGCCTCGGCTTCATGGGCTTTTTCGTGAAGGCTGCGTGCATGGCCTTGCGCGATATTCCGGCGGTGAATGGCAGCATCGAGGGCGATGACATTGTGTATCACAATTACGCCGACATCTCTGTCGCGGTCAGCGCGCCAAACGGCCTCGTCGTTCCGGTCATCCGCGACGCACAGGACATGTCGGTCGCGGAAATTGAGAAAACCATCGGTGCATTCGGCGCAAAGGCCAAGGCTGGCACGATGACGATGGACGATATGAAGGGCGGCACTTTCACGATTTCCAACGGCGGCGTGTTCGGCTCGCTGATGTCCACCCCGATCATCAACCCACCACAAAGCGCGGTGCTCGGCCTCCACCGCATCGAAGATCGCCCCGTGGT
>JAYVZY010000382.1:0-1815 GCA_043782885.1 Sphingomonadales bacterium
ATAAAGACTATACGGCGTCGTTCCCGTCGTGGTGAAATAAGGACTTGTCGCCTTGGTCAATGATGGCGGGCGAACTCCCCAAACAGCTCCAACGTCCATGAAAATAGATGGCCGGAGCCCAAGTTCTTTCGCGCCCGAACCGAGCGGAATCTCAAGCTCTAATCTGCCCTTATAATAATATCTGCCACCCAGCGCGTCGTTGGAGTAATTCGTGATCGTCGGATCTTCAACACCAGTGGTCAAGTTTGTAATGCTACGTCTTTGAACACGTGGCCCCACGCCGCGAATATCAAAACCGGCGAACTGTGGCTCGCCCAGAAAGAAGCGGTCGGTGAGCCGAATCGGATCGGCGGCTGAACCGCTCGACAACGGAATAATCGCGCCCGCCTCAAGTGACGCCGAGCCAATAAATCCGCGCCCCAAATCTTTGTATTTCGCTGCATTGAGCGTGGTGCGAAGATAACGCACGCTACCACCGGGGCCAGCCAAATCCTGCCCGAAAATGAAGCGCGTGCCATTGTGTGGCCGCGCGCGATTATCGAGTGTGTCGCGCACGATGCTATAGCCCAGCGACGATGTGGTGCGATGGCCAATCGCATCGCACAAATAGCGGCCCGCCAAAAGGACAGAGCATTGGTTGATGTGCGTGATCGGATCAGGCAAATAATAGCTCGCCTGATCAAGCGATACATCCTCAAGGCTGAACCCATAGCGTAGCGCCAATGACCAGTATTCGGTCAACGGAATACCGGCACGCACTTGGAAGCCTGTGGACGCTTGCTTGTAAGACGTATTGCGGCTGGTGCCGATGTAATTGAAGGAGTTATAATCGCGACGGAACAGATCAACTCCGAGCGCGATATTCTTGTTGAACAAATACGGCTCGGTAAACCCGAGTTCAACCGATTTGGAATAGGTCGAGATGCTGGCGCTCAACCTCAGCGTTTGCCCCGCGCCACGGAAGTTGCGTTGCGCCACGGATGCGCTGAAGATCAGCTTTTCAAGGCTGGAATAGCCCGCTGATAGTTGTAACTCGCCGGTGGATTTCTCTTCGACATTGGCCTGCAAGATGATCCGGTCATCTGCCGAGCCCTTCTTCTGCTCGATCTCCAGCTTCTCTTGAAAAAAGCCGAGCGACTGGATGCGATCAGACGAGCGCTTGACCTGAAAGCTGTTGAACGCGTCGCCTTCAGCCAAGCGGAATTCGCGACGCACCACTTTATCTTGCGTCAGCGTGTTACCATTCACATCAATTCGCTCAACATACACGCGCGGCGCATCGTTGACCTTGAAGATGATGTTCATCGTCTTCGTGTCGGGCTGACGGCTGAACTGCGGGTTCACGTCCGCGAACGCATAGCCGAACACGCCGGCTTGCTTGGTCATATTATCGACCGTGTCTTCGACCGCCTTGGCGTTATACCAATCATCCTTTTGCATCGGGATCAGTGGCTTGAACGTCTCGGGCTTCAGATCGTGAATATCGCTTTCCACGGTGACATCGCCGAATTTGTAACGATCCCCCTCTTCCACCACATAGGTGATGACGAAGTCTTTCTTGTCCGGCGTCAGTTCCGCAACGGCTGAAATCACGCGAAAATCAGCAAACCCGTTCGTTAGATAGAATTGCCGCAACTTTGATTGGTCATAGGCCAGCCGATCCGGATCATATGTGGTGGCCGAGCTGAAGAGGTGGCTCAGGCTGGCCTGCCGTGTAGCCATCTGCGCGCGCACCTGGGTGTCGCTGAACACATGATTGCCGATAATGTTGATCTGGCGCACCTTGGATTTTGGCCCTTCGGTGATTTCATACAC
>JAYVZY010000383.1:0-1593 GCA_043782885.1 Sphingomonadales bacterium
GACCGGCACACCACTGATGTCTGCAAATGCGCCGCGCTGCGCCATCATGCCGATCAACCCTAATTGCAGAGCGAAGCCGCTGCTCACTTGCGCAAGCGTCGGTGGTTTGCCCGTTTTATAATCGACAATTGCGAGTTCGCCGCCCGGTAACGCGTCAACTCGATCAAGCCGCCCCTTGAGTGTGATCCCAGCGATCTGGAGGCTGCCCTGCACCTCCGCACCCAGTGGCGAACGGCCATCGGCGCGCGCTTCGGCAACATTCTGCGCGATCCATTCCGCCGCTTGACGAAAGCGGGGGAGCCA
The DNA here is from genome assembly GCA_043782885.1 of Sphingomonadales bacterium. Lineage (GTDB taxonomy): Bacteria > Pseudomonadota > Alphaproteobacteria > Sphingomonadales > Sphingomonadaceae > JAGWQR01. Next base: position 304 of record JAYVZY010000383.1, read on the forward strand.
GAGCGTTGTCAGTAAAGGATGAAGCGCGGCGCTCGCAAACGCCGTCTCAAGCCGTGCGACAATCGCATCTGGTCGGTACCCATCCGCTTTCGCCCAGGTCTCTAGTGCAGCGTGGATCAGCGATCCGCGCCAGGCCGCACTTGGTTCCGCCTCAACTGGATCAAGTGCGCTCAACCGCAAGATAGCTCGCGCGTAAAAGGCATAGGGATCGGCGTTGAGCGCATCAACCTCCGTCACGCGGACGATCGTGGGGCGGTGCGCACGCGGCACTGTTGGCGCAGGGCGAGGTGATAAATTTGGTGCAGCGAGCGGCTGATCGAGCAGCTGCGCCAGTGCCCCAAAATTGAGTTCGGGCACTGGTAAACCGCCGGTCAACGCCTGCAACCGAAGCCAGAACCGCGAGGCAATGGTGGGCGAGCGCGCGTCGCGTTTCGCGCGAGTAAGAAGCACTGTGCGCGCGCCCATCGCGCTGACCAAATCGTGCGCTGACAGCCCTATACGTCGCTCCAAGGTCGGCAACCCAAGCGTGTGACGGATCGCGGGCGCGAGCCAGGGATCCGGCGCGGGCAGCGCGGGCCAAACCCCCTCGTTCAACCCACCAAGAATCATCACATCCGCCGTTTGGAGCTTCGCCTCCAGCAAGCCCCAGATAAAAATACGTGGATGGCGTGCGCCAGCCGGCCGCACCGCTATCGCCTCCATCAGGTTGCGGAGGACTGCGGGCAGGCTTGCGCGCGAAACATCACCCGGGCCATCGTCTCCATGCAATTGGAGCTGCGCAAACAGGCTCGCCGCCGCATGGCCAGACGCCCCCGCCCATATATCATCCCCGCCAAGGTGCGTTAGGGCCATGCTGAGCGCGTTTAGCACCTGCGGTAGACGGAGGTTACGCTCGCTCAGCGTTGCGTTAAGCGTGGCGAATACAGGCTCCTCTAAGCACCACCAACCAAGCGCCGCTTTGCGCACCACCTGCTCACGCGGGCTGCCGCTTCTGAGATAGGTGTCAAGCCCATCCAAGCCAGGAGCGGGCCGTGGGCCGCGCAATGCCATATCGAGTGATCGGACACCATCAAGCCATGTTAGACGCCCTTCCCCCGCCATCACGAGCGGATGTTTGAGCAGCGCAAGCAATGACACCGGCGCAAAATCGTTAACGACTGCGTTCGTGAGCGCCAGAATTAATCCACCGATAAGTGTGTCGGAGAGTGGAATTCCCGCCGAATCGTCGGCCGAAATGCCCCAGCGCGCAAGGAGCGCGACGACGCGACGCGCCAGATCACGATCGGGCGT
>JAYVZY010000384.1:0-3449 GCA_043782885.1 Sphingomonadales bacterium
GGGATCAGGGCGAGCCCGTGCAGCCGGAGCAACCAAGGTTCGAGGGGGTTAGCTTGCGGGCCGAACTCTCCAGAGGTCTTGCCATAATAATGCAGCAGCAGCCAGGCGGCGCCGCTCAGCCAGAGCAGACCACCGCTGATGGTAAGCAGCATGATCTGCCAGCGGGCGAGGCGGGCGGAGCGTGTGTTGCGCATCAGGCAGCTCGCCGCTCATCATAGCGGAGAACGCGCCCGTCATATGCTGCAAGGATGCGATTGGCACGCGACGGATCAGTCATCGCGACCTTGGTCATGGCATCGGCAATCACACATTTGGGTGCCATGACCGAGATTGTCTCATCGATCAATACGGGTGCGCGGCTAGTGCCAATGTGTGGGGTCAGCGATTGCCCCCGATGGCGGCGACGATCCGCGAAGTTGCAAGAGCTGGCGAGAGCCATATTCTGCAGCGTGAGCGACGTAGTTAGCCCGCCGTCTCCACTGCGGATATGGATTGTTTGTGGGTCATCGCCAAACACCCTCAAATCGCCGCCAGCGTTGACGATCCCCCGCGTTACGCCCGCTGCTTGGAGCGTCTCGACCGCACAATCCACCGCATAGCCTTTGGCAATCCCACCCAAGTCGATCAAAACGCGTCGGTGTGCGCGGATATGTGTATCATCAACAATTTCAATATCATCCATCGTGCCGGTGAAGCGATTGAGATGTGGCAGGCCGACGCGCGGCAGAAAGCCATCGCGCACCAACGCGCGGCCAATCGTCACATCGAATGTGCCGCCGGATGCCTGATGAAGCTGTTGGGCAATGCGGATCACGTGCACTGTATTGGCGTCCACGGTCACGCACTCACACTGTGTGGACTGCCGCAACCTCCCGAGGTCACTCTCCGGCTCATGAAACGACATGCAGCGCTGAATATGCGCGATGGCGACAAACCCCGCGTCGATGCTCGCACCCCGCGTCTCTTCGGGCACGCTGATCTCGACAAAGGTGCCGAGCAGGGGGCGACAGCGCCGGATCATCAGGCGTGCGCCAGCACGATGGCATAAGTGGCAAGCAAACGCCGCACGCCGTCGGTCACATGCTTTGAAGAGAGTGTCGCGCCCGAGATGTTCTTGATCTCATTACCCATCCGCAGAGGTGCGCCAGCGCGCTTGCCGGTAAATTGCGCGCGCCATTTCGCGTTGCGCACCTCGCCACCATAGGCCTCGCGATAATCGAGGATTTCAACGCCTTTGACCGCGCCCGCCGCATCGAGTGCCAGCGCAAATGTGATAAATTCGTGCTTGCCGACGACCTCATCAACGATGAACCAGCCGCCGGATGATGTGCGCCACGCTTTGAGCGAAGGGCCGAGTGGTGCCTCACCCGAAGCCTTCTTGATCGCGCTGATCTGCTCGCCGCTGAGTTGGCGCACATCGGCACGCATCGTCTCTCCGGGGAACATCGCCGCCTGCGCTTGCTCCACGCTCATATAGGCATTGGCGTATACGGCGGTCGGCGCGCCGAGCAATGCGAGCATACTGAGGGTGGACCGGTCCATCAAAACATATAGCCAAGGCCGAGGTTGAACCGGCTGTTGGCATTATTGACGAGGTAGCTCTGGTAATCGGCCTTCACCACGACATCAGACATCGGTTTGAACGACATGCCGGCGGTGAACACACGATCCCGGTTGGCGGGATCAGCCAGCAGGCCAAGCGGAAGCTGCGCCTGTGTGTTATACGTTTCATAGCGCGCGAACGGTGAGAGGGTCACGGTGCCGCCGAGGTCAAACGTATACGCCGCCTGCCCATACCAGCCCTCAAACGCGCCGGGGATCAACGGGCGGCTAGTGCCATTAGCCGTGTTATAGGCGAGCAGAACCGTGTCGAGCGCGCCTGCATTGCTGATTGTGCCGCGCGTGTAGAGCGCCTTGACATCAAAGCCTTTGCCCTGCCAACCCGCATGCACATCCCAATGGGTCACGCGCGAGCTGATGCCGGAGAAGTCAGGCTGCGTATTGTCCGCACGGAAATCGGCATTGCTGTGTGACGCGCCACCGCTGAACACCGCGCCACCAACCAACAATCCCGGCACACCGCGATACTCCAGCGAACCATAAACGGAGAGATTGGCGGCGTGCGCGAATTGCAACTCCTGATGCGTGGCGAGCAACGGAGCGCTGGCATCATCGAGCTTGGCGACATTGAAGCCGGTTGTCACGCCAACATCATAGCTCAGGCCGAAGGTCGTTGAACCCCAGACGCTCACACCGCCCTCGCGCCATGTGGAAGGGATGATCCGCCGCTCAACCTCGTTGCGCTCCACGCCATAGAACACCGGCGGCTCGTGATTGCGGTTGATGAAGCCGAACGGCATCAGGAATAGCCCCGCCTTCACATTGAGCTTCGGTGAAAAGGCGTAATTGAGATAGGCTTGCTCAATCTCGATCTCGCCCTTGTCGGTTGCGCTGGTGACAGCGTGTTCCCACTCGACCTCGCTGTTGAAACTAAGCTTGTCGTTGAAGCGATGCCCGAAGAACAATACGAAGCGCTTGAGATCAGCCTGATTGCGGCTCGCGTTATGGACATAACCATTGTACGCAATCTCGCCATAGCCGCCGATGGTGGTGGCCGATGTGGCGGGCTTGGCGGCGGCGGTGGCGTCAACAGTTTGCGCCGCCAGGATGGTCTGCGTTTGGGCTTGAAGCGAGGCAACCGTCTGGCCTTGCGTCGCCACCGTGCTCGCCTGCGCCTGCTGCGCGCCCGCTATCGCCGCCAGCTGCGCCTGAATGGCCGTCATCTGCGCATCCTGTGCTGCGATATGGGCTTTCAGTGCCTTAACTTCGGCCTCCAGTGCAGCGTCATGTGCGGCGGCGGGCGCGGCAAACGCGATCAAAGCGGCGGTTGCGAGCAGTGAGAGGCGGTGGGCGTATCGCATTTTTAAGTCCTGAATTTCATTGTTGCGAGTGATTCGCAATTAACAATTCAATCTTTAATTCATAATGATAATCATTTGCAATAGCGAATTATTCGCCGATCTCTGACGCTCCTCTTGCGATCATCGTCGGAATGATCCAAATTCGGTTCGTCGCTAACGAAACGTTGGGTCTGAGGAGCTTGAAAATGCAGGGCTGCAAAGGATTGCATAGAGGCTGAAACAACGATAAGGGATACCGACATGCCGACTTACGCTGCAGCAATCTCCCCCCCAACTGCAGAACGCATTCTAGATGTGCTCGTCCACCGGATCGGTAAGGATGCGCATGCCGCAAAGCCGCATGATTGGTTTGCGGCAGCGGCGTTTACGGTTCGCGATCAGATTATTGAAATGTGGATGGATTCGACGCGCAAGACGATCGCGAATGGCGACAAACGTGTCTATTACCTAAGCCTTGAGTTCCTCATTGGCCGGTTGATGCGGGATGCGCTCAATAACCTTGGGCTCACCGCCGAGATGACAACGGCG
>JAYVZY010000385.1:0-3342 GCA_043782885.1 Sphingomonadales bacterium
TCATGCTCGGCCTGTTCGCGACCGCGCTGTTTTATGGTGACAGTATGATTACGCCTGCGGTGTCTGTGATGTCGGCAGTAGAAGGTCTAAGCACTGTAAATGCTGGCTTTACGCCAATGGTGCTGCCAATCTCGCTGGCGATCATTGTTGGTCTGTTCGTGATTCAGGCGCATGGCACAGATGTCGTCGGCAAGCTCTTTGGCCCCGTGATGATGGTCTATTTCGTGGTTTTGGCCGTTTTAGGTGTGGTGAACATTATACCGCATCCAGAAGTCTTTATGGCACTGAGCCCGCACAACATCGTGCTCTTTTTCATATCCGATCCGTTGCGGGCCTTTCTGTCGCTTGGCGCTGTTATTCTTGCGGTGACGGGTGCTGAGGCATTGTATGCCGATATGGGACATTTCGGGCGCAAGCCGATCATGATTGCTTGGTTATACATCGTGGCGCCTGCACTGCTGCTCAATTATCTTGGGCAGGCTTCACTGATGATCAGCAACCCAGGGGCGGCGACGAACCTCTTTTACTTGCTGGCGCCCGCTGCATATCGGCTGCCACTTGTGATCCTCGCCACTCTGGCGACGATCATCGCGAGCCAAGCCGTTATTTCCGGCGCTTACTCGGTCACCCAGCAAGCGATCCAGCTCGGCTTTATTCCTCGTTTAAAAATCATGCACACCAGCTCAGATGCAGCCGGTCAAATTTATGTGCCGGTCATCAATTGGGTGTTGCTCTTTATGGTGATGCTTCTGGTGCTGACGTTTGGTAGCTCACACCGCCTCTTGCCAGCCTATGGCCTTGCAGTGATGGGGACGATGTTTATCACAACGATCATGCTCGGGGTGATGGTGTTCCGAGTATGGAAGGTGCGCTTGCGGCTTGGCGCGCTTGCTCTGGGGCTGTTCCTCATTATCGATACGGTCTACCTCGCCTCCAACCTCACAAAAATCCCCGAGGGCGGCTGGCTGCCCCTGCTCGTTGGCCTCATCATTTTCACGTTGCTGACCACTTGGGCGGCGGGCCGCAAGCTGATGCAGGCACGCTTGGATGAGTCGGCGCTACCAATATCGGTATTCATCCGTTCCGCATGCAACTCTGCGCTCCGCGTGCCGGGAACGGCGGTGTTCATGACATCCACCTCCGATGGTGTGCCCCCTGCCCTGCTCCATAACCTGAAACACAATAAGGTTCTGCACGAGCGGATTATCCTGCTCACCGTCAAGATCATTGGCGTCCCTGCGATCGATGATGCAGATCGCTGCCGGATGGAGGACCTTGGCCAAGGCTTCCACCGCCTGGTGTTGCGCTTCGGGTTTATGCAGGAAACAGACGTGCCAACGGCGCTCCAGCATGTTCAAAATTGCGGCGCAAAATTCAATATGATGGACACCAGTTTCTTCCTCGCACGGCAAACCCTCTTGCCGTCCGCGCGACCCGGTATGGCGATTTGGCGTGAGCAATTGTTCGCCTGGATGCTGCGGAATGCGGAAGGCGCGATGGAATTCTTTCGACTGCCAACCAACCGCGTGGTTGAATTGGGCAGCCAGGTTGAAATCTAAGGCTTACAGGCACGCCTCAAGGAACGGCTGATCAAAGCCATACATCCGCGCCTTATCAAGCGTGTAGGGGCGCAGGCCCATTGAGCGATATTCGCCGATAATCTTGCCGTCAGCATCCTCAGAAATATATTCATATTTGAACAACTCCTGCGTCACGATCACCGGGCCTTCCATACCAATGACCTCGGTAACATTCGTGACCCGACGCGAGCCATCGCGGAGGCGCTTCACCTGAATGATCAAATCCACCGAGTCGGCAATCTGCTTGCTGATCGCCTCTTTCGGGATTTTGATTTCCCCCATCATGATCATGTTTTCCATACGCCCAAGCGCCTCACGCGGTGAGTTGCTGTGGAGCGTACACATCGAGCCGTCGTGACCCGTGTTCATCGCGGCGAGCAAATCGAAACACTCCTGACCACGAATTTCGCCGAGGATAATACGATCTGGCCGCATACGCAGCGCGTTCTTGACGAGGTCACGAATGGTGATTTCGCCGTTGCCTTCAAGGTTGGCAGGGCGCGTTTCCAGCGGGAGCCAATGCGGCTGCTGCAAGCGCAATTCCGCAGCGTCCTCAATCGTCAGCACGCGCTCGCCGGGATCAATCATCTTCGAGAGTGCGTTGAGCATCGTCGTTTTACCGGAGCCCGTACCGCCAGAAATAACGATGTTGAAGCGACACGCGCCCGCAATTTTTAGCGCAGTACACATCTTGTCGCTCATCGAGCCGCCCTTGGCCATCATATCCATCGTGATCGGCTTGTCGGAGAATTTACGAATCGAGATTGCGGTGCCCTTGAGGCTCAGCGGGGGCACAATTACGTTCACACGCGAGCCGTCTTTCAATCGCGCATCGGCGAGCGGAGACGTCTGGTCAACGCGACGACCGACCTGGTTAACGATCCGCTGTGCAATGCCAAACAGATGTTCCTCATCACGAAACTGGATGTGGGCGAGCTGCAGCTTGCCCTTCTTTTCGATGAAGGTCTGCAAATGCCCGTTGATCATAATATCCGTAATCGTCGGATCAGCGAGCAACTCTTCAAGCGGCCCGAGGCCGAGCAACTCGTCAACGAGCACCTTCTCCAGTGCGAATTGCTCGCGCCGATTGAGTGTGATTTTCAGGTCAGCAAGCACTTCGCCAATGATCGGGCGAAACTCTTCTGCAAGCTCATCCTTATTCAGTGTCGCCGCCGCTTCCGGATCGATGCGCTCCAAAAGACGCGGAAGAACCTGTTCTTTAATCTTGTGAACTGAGGCCTCGAAGCCCTCTGGGCCCTTTGCATCGTCCCCACTAGCCGGGGCGGAACGGCTATCGAGCCGCGCCATCGCATCTTGCATCGCTGAGTTCGGGGCCGTTGCGACCTCTCCAGGCAGTGGCACGCCATCAAGCGGCGGGAATTGGGTGCCACCACCATCCTGCCCGGGGTCAGATGCTCGGGCAGTCCCCTGCATCGGGCGCGCCACACCAAATGCGGGCCTGGGCGCTGCACCAGCACCGGGTCTTTTTCCAAATGCGCTCATCGAGTTACCTTGCTATCCGACGTGATAAATTTCTTATGCCGAAGAAAGGTAAATAGCGCGTAAACTTTGACAAGTTCCTAACGCTTCGCAAAGGGAGGATATGAAAGTTCACCAAACGCCGGTTCATCATCCACTGCAAGGCATGTTACTTGCACTCGCAGGTTTCGCCACATTCTCTGTTGGCGATGGCATTGTCAAATCGATGGCCAACCAAATTCCTGGGACGGAAGTCGCCATGCTGCGGTATTTCGTTGGCTCG
>JAYVZY010000386.1:0-10355 GCA_043782885.1 Sphingomonadales bacterium
GATGCGCCGGACTTCGTCCTCATTATAGGACATGATGTCATAGCCCTCGCGCTGTCCCGACGCGGTTTTGCGCATGCCCTTTTCGCCGAAATACACATCGCCGTTGAGCTCGCGGACAATGACCATATCAATCTGCGCGGCCACTTCTGGGCGTAGGGCAGAGGCGTCGGCCAGATCTTTGAACAGCTTGGCGGGGCGGAGATTCGCAAACAGCGACAGCTCCTTGCGTAACCCAAGAATGGCTTGCTCGGGCCGCAGTGCGCGCTCTAGCGCATCGCAATCAGGATCACCCACAGCCCCGAACAAGATCGCATCCGCCCGCTTTGCCAGCGCCAGCGTCTCGGGCGGGAGCGGATGGCCAGCGGCCTTATACGCCGCACCGCCGACCAGTGCGTCCTCAAACGTCAGACCGGGCAGTGTCAGCACCTCCAGCACGCGCCGCGCCTGGGCGATCACTTCGGGGCCAATCCCGTCACCGGGGAGCAGGGCTATCAACATGGGGCATCCTTCGAATTCATAGCGCGCGTCATTACCGCGAGGGGCTAATTTAGCAAGCCGCCCGCACCAGCCGATCAATCAAGCGCGCGCGCGCGCTAAACACATCGCGCCGATCATCAGCAAACAAATGGCGTTCAAGAAAATGGCCGGTCAGCATGAGGCCTGCGAGAATGTCCTCCCACTGCGGCGCGCGTTCACCGTTGCGCAAAAAGGCGGGCAGGGCCAGCAGCCTGTTCGCATACACGTCCCCTGCCGCTCCGCTCACCGCGCCGCCGGACTTTGGAGAAACCCAGCGCAGATCGTCCGTTGCGCCGGTGACGACGCACCGCCCAAAATCGAGCCCATAGCCTAATTCGGTAAGCACCATAAGCTCATAGCGCACAACCGATGCCGCCCAACCGCGTGCCGCAGGTGCGGCCTCTATTGCGCCCAGCACGCCTTCCAGGGCATCATACAAATGCGGATAGGGATGGCCCTCTGGCAGGGAATGCGCGGTGAGTACCATGAGCCATGTGAGCGCGGCGGCGGCGAGTGGCTCGCCCATCAGCGGCCCGCGTGAGTGGGTGAGCTCTAAACTCAACGAGGGCAGTTGGGCCTCCGTTCGCGCGCGCAACTCTGCCGCCACTTCGTTCGCAGGAATGAGCAGTGGCCGCTTCTCACGCGCGTGCGCCCCCTGCACAAAGCCGCTCATCAATCCGTGATCGCGGATCACCACCCGCACCACTGCACCATGCTCGCCATGCGGACGAACAGCGCAGATCATAGCGGGCGCGCGGATGTGCATCACCGTCTCTTGAAGCGATAATCAAATACCAACAAGACAAAATCGCAGTGCTAGTGAGGGACGATGCGCGGATGCCGTCGTTCACGCCCACACCGCTTGACACCGCGCCAACGAATCGCTAGGCGCACGCTCTTCCAGTCATACAGCCCTTAACGTGCTTTCGCGCGCATTGGTGGTATTGGAATTTATCAGCGTCGAGATGGGGCTTTGCCAAAGGCCCTGTGGAGCAGGAGATTAAGTCAGTGGCACGTATCGCAGGGGTGAACATCCCCACAAACAAGCGCGTAGTCATCGCGCTTCAATATATTCATGGAATTGGCCCAACAAAGGCCAAGGAAATCGTCGGAAAACTCGCCATCGCGAGCGAGCGTCGGGTGCAAGACCTGTCGGATCAAGAAGTTTTGCAAATCCGCGAAGCGATCGATGCGGGCTACACAGTGGAAGGCGATCTTCGCCGCGAGGTGTCGATGAACATCAAGCGTTTGATGGATCTGGCCTGCTATCGTGGTCTGCGCCACCGTAAGGGTCTGCCCGTTCGTGGCCAGCGCACGCACACAAATGCGCGCACCCGCAAGGGCAAGGCGAAACCAATCGCGGGCAAGAAGAAGTAAGCCCTAGGCTCTTCTCTACCGTCTCCAGTTATAGGCAGGAATTCAAATGGCTCGCGAACCAAGTCGCCTTAAAAAGCGCGAACGCAAAAATATCAGCAGCGGTGTGGCACATGTCAACGCCAGCTTTAACAACACGATGGTCACCATCACCGATGCACAGGGCAACGCTATTTCCTGGTCATCGGCAGGCCTGTGTGGCTTTAAGGGGTCGCGCAAATCAACGCCTTATGCCGCTCAGATGGCAGCCGAGGATGCTGGTAAAAAGGCATCCGAGCATGGTGTGCGCACCATTGAGGTGGAAGTGAAAGGCCCAGGTTCTGGACGCGAGTCTGCGTTGCGGGCCTTGCAGTCAGTCGGGTTCACCATCACATCCATTCGCGATGTGACGTCGATCCCGCACAATGGCGTGCGCCCTTCAAAACGCCGTCGCGTTTAAGTGAGTCTGCGGAGGCGCGATACCGCTCCTCCGTTAATTGTTTCTGGTGAGATGCTGACGAGCATCCACCCAACCCCAAGGGGAAAACCGTGGCAGTCAATACCAAAAACTGGCAGGAACTTAAGAAGCCCAGCGCTCTCGAAAAGAAAACAAGCTCAGATGCGCGTCGCAAGGCGGTGTTTGTGGCAGAGCCGCTTGAGCGTGGCTTTGGTTTAACGCTCGGCAATGCGCTGCGTCGCGTGTTGCTGTCGTCGCTGCAAGGTGCGGCGGTGACGTCGATCAAGATTGAGAACGTGCTGCACGAATTCAGCTCGCTTGCGGGCGTGCGCGAAGATGTCACCGACATTGTTCTGAACGTAAAACAACTCGCGCTGCGGATGCAGGGTGATGGCGCCAAGCGGCTCCAGCTCTCCGCCACCGGCCCAGCGACTGTGACTGCGGGCATGATCGCCGTTTCGGGTGACATTGAGGTGATGAACCCCGATCTCGTCATCTGCCATCTTGACGAGGGCGCCGTGCTCAACATGGAGCTGACAGCAGACGCTGGGATGGGCTATGTTCCTGCCGCCGCCAACCGGCCAGCTGATGCACCAATTGGGCTTATTCCTATCGACGCACTGTATTCACCCGTGCGTCAGGTGGCGTATAAGGTTGAGAACAGCCGCGTGGGCCAAGAGCTTGACTATGATCGGCTCGTGCTGACCATCGAAACCGATGGTACCATCACGCCCGACGATGCGCTCGCTTATTCCGCACGCATTCTGCAAGACCAGCTCCAACTGTTCGTGCACTTCGACGAGGGCATGGCCCAAACCAGCGCACCGATCGGCATTGCGGTGCCGGCGCCGACCGAGATGTCTTCATCCGACAACAATCAGCTCAACCGCTATCTGCTCAAGAAGGTCGATGAACTCGAACTCTCCGTGCGCTCGGCGAACTGCCTGAAGAACGACAACATCATCTATATCGGTGATCTTGTTGGCAAAACGGAAGCAGAGATGCTGCGGACGCCGAACTTTGGCCGCAAATCTCTGAACGAGATCAAGGAAGTGTTGTCGTCAATGGGTCTGCGTCTTGGGATGGACATCCCCGGCTGGCCGCCTGAGAATATCGAAGATATGGCTAAGAAGCTTGAAGCTGAATTGATGGGGTGAGCGGCTTCGACTGATCCGGGGGATCAGTTGAAACGCGAACCACCCGCCAGAATGGCGGGGGCGGGTTTTTACAGCGACAGGCTTTCGGCGGTGGCCTGCATAAACACCGCCTGCTCTGGGGTACCTGATACGGCCCCCTAACGAACGAAAAGGAAGATCATCATGCGCCATCGCGTCGGCCATCGTAAACTACAACGCACCTCCTCGCACCGCGCGGCACTGTTCCGCAACATGTCGGCAGCGCTCATCAAGCATGAGCAGATCACGACCACGGTAGCGAAGGCGAAGGAGTTGCGGCCTTATGTCGAGAAGCTCATTACGCTTGCGAAGCATGGCGGCCTTTCCAATCGTCGGCTCGCCCACGCGCGGATGCTGGATGATGCGCAACTAAAGAAGCTGTTTGATGTTTTGGCACCGCGCTATGCTGATCGTGCCGGTGGTTACACGCGTATCGTGAAGGCGGGCATCCGCATATCCGATGCGTCACCAATGGCAATCATCGAGCTGGTGGATCGCGATGTGAGCGCCAAGGGTCTGGATTCTGGCCCGGTGATGGGTGCCGAGGGAATGGCCGAAGCCGCATAAATGGCAACATAATGTAAAATCATTCGCGCTTGTGAAGAGCCGAGATATTTGGAACGCCAGATTTCTCGGCTTTTTTATTTGTGACGTCTTTTCTGTCATACTACTGACAGAGATGTTCATCTTTACGACAGCGAGAAGAGCGTAGCTCCAATACATCGGCATCACTGGGATGTCGGGCATTTAAGGATTTGGGCTATGGGTGCAGTTCGTAACATCACCACTGGCGTTTTGGCTTCAGCGCTTTTGGCAACCTCTATGACGCCTGCAATGGCGGATGGCTGGGGCGGCGGCGGTTTTGGTGGTGGCTATGGTCACCACGAGCATCATGATCATGACGGCATTGGTGCGGGCGCGATTATCGCGGGCATCCTTGGGATCGGCATCATAGCGGCGGTGGCGTCCTCAGCCAGTTCAGACAAGCACCGCGACCAATATCCGCGTGAGGGCTATCCTAACAACTATCCCAACAATCCGCCACCGGTCTCAAATTATCCTTATCCTTACCCACAGCAGCAGCGCTCCGGTGCTGTGGCAAGCGAGAACGATGCGGTGGATGCGTGTGCGGTCGCAGCCGAAGAGCAAGCCGGTCGCTCAGCGAGTGTTCGGGACATCAAGCAAGTGAAATCGAACGAGAATGGCTGGGACGTGAAAGGCGTGATCGAAGAGCGCGACTCATACCGCAGCCAGCGCGCCGAGCTGCACAACTTCAAATGCACCGTGCGCTATGGCGCTGTGCAGAGCGTTCGGATCGAAGACGAACTCGCCTACAATTATTAAGCCCGCACAAGGGTTGCCGGAGAGCCGGATGGGGGTAGCCCCGTCCGGCTTTCTGCTGCCTGGCAGAGCTGAACAGAGCTAACTGGACAGAGCGTGGTGCGGACAGTATCGCCCGCCCATGACCATTCATCCAACAGACTCCATCCTGATCGTCGATTTCGGCAGTCAAGTGACGCAACTCATCGCACGGCGCGTGCGCGAGGCGGGGGTGTATTCCGAGATAGCCCCATTCAACACCGCCGAGGCCGCGTTCCAGCGGATGCAGCCGAAGGGTGTAATCCTCTCGGGCGGGCCATCGTCGGTGACGGATGAAGGCTCCCCCCGCGTGCCCCAAGTCATCATTGATTCGGGCTTGCCAATCCTCGCGATCTGCTACGGCCAGCAAATACTGTGCACCCAATTGGGCGGCACAGTGGAGGGCGGCCATGCGGCGGAATTTGGTCGCGCTGATGTCGAAATCCTGAAACCGAGCCCCCTGTTCGAGGGCTTCTGGGACGTTGGCCAGAAATATCCCGTTTGGATGAGCCACGGTGATCGTGTCACGGTGGCACCCGAGGGCTTCGAGGTGATCGGCACATCGCCCAACGCACCCTTCGCGATCTGCGTGAACGAAGCGCGGCGCTATTACACCACCATGTTCCACCCTGAAGTGGTGCATACGCCCGATGGCGCGAAGCTGCTCAGCAACTTTGTGCACAAGGTCTGCGGTCTAACGGGCGATTGGACGATGGCGAGCTTCCGCGACACCAAAATTGCGGATATTCGCGCACAAGTGGGGGCGGGCAGGGTGATCTGTGGTCTTTCCGGCGGGGTTGATTCGGCTGTTGCCGCCGTGCTGATCCATGAGGCGATTGGTGATCAGCTCACCTGCGTGTTTGTCGATCACGGCCTGCTGCGACTGGATGAGCGCGCGCAAGTGGAGACTTTGTTCCGCGAACATTACCACATCCCACTCGTCGTGGTCGATGCCGAGGCACGCTTTATGGCGGGCTTGGCGGGCGTGACGGATCCCGAGAAGAAGCGCAAATTCATCGGCGGCGCGTTCATTGATGTGTTTGAGGAAGAGGCGAAGAAGATTGGCGGCGCGGATTTCTTGGCGCAGGGCACGCTCTATCCCGATGTGATAGAATCAGTCAGCTTCACCGGCGGGCCTTCGGTAACGATCAAATCGCACCACAATGTTGGCGGCCTCCCCGCGCGGATGAACATGCAGCTCGTCGAGCCGTTGCGCGAACTGTTCAAAGATGAAGTCCGCGCGCTGGGCCGTGAGCTTGGCCTGCCCGAGATTTTTGTCGGCCGTCACCCCTTCCCCGGCCCCGGCCTCGCGATCCGTATTCCGGGTGAAGTGACCAAGGAGCGCTGCGACATTCTGCGGCAGGCGGACATGGTCTATCTCGACGAAATTCGCAGCGCAGGCTTGTATGATAAGATCTGGCAGGCCTTCGCCGTGCTGCTGCCCGTGCGCACCGTGGGCGTGATGGGCGATTACCGCACCTATGACTATGTCTGCGCCCTGCGCGCCGCCACCAGCACCGATGGCATGACGGCGGATGTCTACCCCTTCGAAAGCGCCTTCCTCTCGCGGGTGGCCACGCGGATCGTGAACGAAGTCAAAGGCATCAACCGCGTGACCTACGATTACACGAGCAAGCCCCCGGGGACGATTGAGTGGGAGTGAGCTTAAGCCCTCGTAACAGGCACGGTGGTTTCAACTCGCTCTGAGGCGGCGACGATTCGCAATGAAACGCTTCGATGACTCGTTTGTAGAATAGATATATTTTTCGGCCTGCATAGCGGTGTGATCATTTATCATTCGCAGCAAATCGCTAGAATTTTGCTTATGAAGCGCTGCCATAGCCTCAGTTCCTCGTGACGCGAGGAAAATTCTATCGGGCGAGATTGGAAGGGCAACGATGAGGTTTGGGTGGTCTATTCCATGTGAGAAAATACAGGGGTGGTCTCCAAGCAGGACGTGCGATTGACAGTCAGAGAAATTGAAACGTCCCCAATCTAGTTTAGCTAATTTGGTTGCCGCCATATCGTCGTCAAGAAGTATATGCGGGTATGTGATTAAGCCAGAGTTTTCAATATATCCGGGTAAGTGCCTGTCTACAAATTCGGTAAGGGTTGGTGGATCGTCGGCTTGTGCAACTGCCCGATATTCCAATGGGTCTCGTGCCAGTTCTACGTGAAACAGCTCTGGTGCATACGCCTTGAGTTTCTCGATAGTCGTGGGTTGGCGTAAGCGAAGTGAATGGATGAAACGCGCCCAATCCATTTTCTCACGCTCTGTCAAACTGACCGAAGGCTGAGTCAACAACTTTTTGTGTATGAGACTCGCGGCGTTGTCGATTTTGTTGAGGTATATTGTTTCATTCGCGTGTTGATCCATGCCAGCCACAGTTGGGGAGGTTAGCGTCAACATGTCCTTTTTGTAGCCTGTGCCCGCTGGTGCCAACCGCTTAGTTGAGACGCCTCGCGGGGACAATTTAAAAACCTGAAGTTTTCCATCCTCGCCCTTCCATTGACTTTGGAGGAACTTGGGAACGTAATGATTGTCCATGCTGCTTTCATAACTATGGTGAAGTAAGCCGTGAAGTTAATATCGATCCGATGTCATACAAGACCTTTCCTGAAACCCATGGCAATGCCATATTCCTCCCACAAAGAGTCCCGCCCGGCAAACCACTGCTGTTTTCACCCCCGCGCCCGAAGTTGGTTTTGTCGCGTTCAATCCTGAAACAGGGACGACGACGCAGGGTGAGGCGACCGAAGACTCGATCGCCAGTCTGCGTCATGCGGTGGAACTTTATTTGGAAAACTCTCCATTGGCCACAGCAGTTGCCGCTGCATAAAACTGCATAACGAGGCTAAGCGCGGCGCATTGGTCGGTATCGTCCCGCAGACGGGTGTGACACCAGAGGATTTTCTCTCAGCACTCCGGCATTGAGTCCTTAAGCCAGCTCCACCGGGCTCACTTCATAGCCGCCATCCCGAAGCGCCTGCATCAGCCGCTCCAGATGCTCTGGCCCGCGCGTTTCACACTCGATGTCGGTGATCAGGCCCTTGGCGGGCAGCGTTGTGAACACGCGCTGGTGGTAGACCTCGATGATATTGACAGAGACCTCGTGAAAAATTCGGGCGACGTGGAACAGCGCGCCGGGGCGATCTTGCAACCGAATCCGTAGTCGCGCCAAGCGTCCCGAGCGGGCAAGATCGCGCAACAGCACATTCGCCAACAACCGCGCGTCGATATTGCCGCCGCACAGGATCAGACCGATAGTTTTGTCCTTGAACCGTTCTGGGTGTGCGAGCAACGCGGCCAGCCCTGCCGCGCCCGCGCCCTCCACCACTGTCTTTTCGATCTGCAGCAACAGGCTGACTGCCTGCTCCAAGTCCCGCTCACCAACCAGCACGATGTCATCCACCAACGCATCAACAAATTGCCGCGTAAGCCCACCTGGATGCTTAACGGCGATCCCCTCTGCCAACGTATCGCCCTCGCACGGCAACTCTAAGCCGTTGCGCAGCGCGTACATGCTCGGGTAGAGTTCGGCCTGCACGCCAACAATCTCACATGATGGCTTGAGCGCTTTTGCCACCACCGCAGTGCCCGAAATCAGCCCGCCGCCGCCAATGGGCACCACAAACGTGTCTATCTCCGGCACGTCGGTGAGCATTTCAAGCGCCGCTGTGCCCTGTCCCGCGATAATGTGTGGGTGATCAAACGGTGGAACGAAGGTCAGGCCCTGCTCCGTCTCTAGTTTTCGGGCGTGCGCAAATGCGGCATCAAACGTCTCGCCTTCCAGCACAACGGTTGCCTGATGGCTCTCAGTTTGCATCACCTTCACCATCGGCGTTGTGACGGGCATCACGATGGTGACGGGTACGCCGAGCCGCTTGCCATGGTAGGCCAATCCTTGTGCATGATTGCCCGCCGATGCTCCGATAACACCCTTCGCCCGCGCCGCTTCGCTCAATTGTAAAAGCGTGTTGAGCGCGCCGCGTTCTTTATAGGCGGCGGTGAACTGGAGGTTCTCAAACTTGAGATAAACCCTCGCGCCGGTGAGCGCCGAGAGCGTTTGGCTGAGCAGCGTGGGCGTGCGCACTACATTACCCGCAATTCGCGCGGCGGCGGCATGGACGTCATCAAGCGAGACGGGAAGCGGTAAAACAGGGAGCGGAGCGTGTTCAGTATCAGCCATGCCTCCCCCTAAACATTCTGGCGCAATCGTCAAATTATGGCTAAGCTCCTCCGATGGCAAAGATCGCATTTATTGGATTAGGCGTAATGGGCGGCGCAATGGCGCGGCACCTCGCTGCAGCAGAACATGAGATGGTGGTGTATAACCGCACCACATCCAAAGCGGAGGCGTGGGTTGCAGCACACGGCGGGCGATCTGCGGCAAGTCCCGCCGCCGCTGCCGAAGGTGCTGATGCCGTCATCACCTGCGTCGGCAACGACGATGATCTCGCCGCCGTCACGCTTGGCCGCGATGGTGCCTTTCGGGCGATGCGCTCTGGTGCGGTGTTCATTGATCACACCACCGTCTCCGCCAAAATATCGCGACAGCTCGCGGTCGAGGCAAAGGATTTCGGGCTGCTTACGGTCGATGCGCCGATGACCGGCGGGCAGATCGGTGCTGAAAACGGAACGCTTACACTGATGTGCGGCGGACGCGACAAAGCGATTGAGGCCGCGCGCCCGATCATGGACGTTTATTCGAGCAAGATTGTGCATATCGGGCCGACCGGCTCGGGCCAGCTCACCAAGATGGTCAATCAGGTCACATTCGCTGGCATCATCGCGTCATTGGCGGAGGCGATGTGCTTTGCGGAGGCCGAGGGGCTTGATCTCGACAAGGTGTATGAGGCCATCTCGGGCGGTGCCGCCTCTAGCTGGCAGATGACCAACCGCTGGGGCACGATGGAGAAGAACGAATTCGATTTCGGCTTTGCTGTCGATTGGATGCGCAAGGATCTCGGGCTGGCGCTGGATGAAGCGCGTGCCAACGGGGCGGCGCTCCCGCTCGCCGCGATGATCGATCAGCAATATGCCGAAGTGCAGCAAATTGGTGGCGGTCGGCAGGACACGAGCGCACTGCTCCGGCGGCTGCGGCGCAAATGAGGGGGCTGATTGCGCTGGCGGCGCTGGCTTTGGCGTGGGGCGCGCCCGCCGCTGCCGATACGCTGATCGACAATGTGAAAGGCTTGACCGCGACCCCGTTCGGGCAGGTGATCCACTTCTCCGCGCTGCTGATTGGTGATGATGGCAAGGTCGTGCGCACCTACGCCGAGGGCGAGAAGGTGGATGTGCGGGCGCGGTATCGGGTGGATGGACGGGGGCGTTTTCTAACACCGGGCCGTATCGTGGGCTATAAAGCGGAATCACACCTGATCAAAATGGGACGGAGATTGCTTGCAAGGAGTAAGGGATTGACTGGCCCGCTTCCTCCAATTGGCCCACATGATAGAGATTTAGCTCTAGCCGTTGCAGAGGAAGAGTTGCG
>JAYVZY010000387.1:0-3435 GCA_043782885.1 Sphingomonadales bacterium
TCGAGTTCCGAGAGTTTGAACAAGCTCTCCATCAAGACATCTGGCTCGACCGTGCGGCTGCGCGGCTCCAGCACGATGCGGATCGCTTCGTCGGATTCATCACGAACATCACCAAACACTGGCAGCTTCTTGTCGGCAATCAACTGGGCGAGTTGTTCAATCAATTTCCCTTTTTGAACGCCATACGGAATTTCGGTGACGACCGCGACCCAGGTGCCGCGCCCCTGATCCTCAATCGACCACCGCGCCCGCGTCCGGAAACCGCCGCGTCCGGTGCGGTACGCCTCGGCAATCGCAGCAGGGCTATCGACGATGATGCCCCCGGTCGGCAAATCCGGGCCTTTGACGTGTTCCAGCAGTGCAGCGTTATCGGCCTCGGGATGATCAATCAGCAGCATCGCCGCGTCGATCAACTCAGCCGCATTGTGTGGTGGAATGCTGGTGGCCATGCCGACCGCAATGCCGGAAGCACCGTTCGCGAGCAGGTTGGGGAACAGGCCGGGCATAATTTCCGGCTCTTCATCTTCGCCATTGTAAGTGGGCTTGAAATCGACAGTGCCATCGTCCAGCCCGGCCATCAAATCCTGCGCTACCAGCGTCAATCGCGCCTCGGTATAGCGATAAGCGGCGGCATTATCGCCATCGACATTGCCGAAATTGCCCTGCCCATCGACGAGCGGATAGCGCAACGAAAACGACTGGGCGAGCCGCACCATCGCATCATAAACCGATTGATCGCCGTGTGGGTGATACTTACCGATCACATCGCCCACCACCCGCGCGCATTTTTTATAGCCGCTCGCCGGATCGAGCTTGAGCAGCCGCATCGCCCACAGCAATCGACGGTGCACCGGCTTCAGCCCATCGCGCAAATCGGGCAGCGAGCGCGCGGTGATCGTGGACAGCGCATAAACAAGGTAGCGGTCGCTGAGCGCGGTATCAAACGGCGCATCGACAATGGCATCAAAGGGATCGGGAGGGGTGGTTGGGGGCGTGAGCACATCAGACATGCGGCGCTGATAGCAGGGGAATGGCGTCGTGGGTAGAGCGGGCGACCTTTCAGACAATCGCGCGATTGCCCCACTCGCTCGCTCATGCCATATCACGCCGCATGACCAAGTTCACCGTCAATGATCAGCCCGTGCAGTTCGCCCTTGATCCCGATACGCCGTTGCTCTGGGCGCTGCGCGATGCGGCCAATCTGACCGGCACCAAATATGGCTGCGGAACGGGCGATTGCGGGGCGTGCACGGTTGATATTGATGGCAAGGCGGTGCGCAGCTGCCAAATCAGCATTCGCGCGATTGAGGGGACATTCGTCACCACGATCGAAGGCCTTTCTCCTGACCGGAACCACCCAGTGCAACAAGCCTGGATCGCGGAAAATGTGACGCAGTGCGGCTATTGCGACCCGGGAATGATCATGGCTGCTGCCGTTCTGCTCAAGCGAAACAAGGCGCCGAGTGATGCGGAGATCGATGCGGCGATCACGAACATTTGCCGCTGTGGCACTTATCCTCGCGTTCGGCTCGCGGTGCAGCGTGCGGCAAAGATGTTGGGTGGCGGTGCGCCTGTTGAGTCATCCCCTGCCGATAATGTGACGCGCTGATACATTCCTTTCTGGGAGGTTACATCTTTGTTAAGGAACGGCTCAGCGCGACTCGCTTACCTCGGGCACAACGCATGGTTCTTGGTGAGTCGCGCGTTGAGGAGTGAAGGCCATGAATAAGGTTCTGATTTCAGTTTTGCTCGCTGCAACGGCGGTTTCGCCTGTGTTGGCTGATGGCCGTGATGAGCATGGCGGCTGGGGCAATCGTGGTGGTGGCGGTCAACAGCATGCCCAAGCAGCGCCGCAGGCGCCTGTCACGGCGGCTCCCAATCCCGCTCCGCAGGGCAATTGGAACCGTGGTGGCAATGCTGGCTGGCAGGGCAGGGCGCAAGCGCCTCAGCAGGCTCCAGTCGCGCAGAGCGCCGCGCCACAAAGTAATTGGCAGGGGCGGGGCAATTGGCAAGGCCACAGTCAAACGCCGCAGCAGGCTCCGGTCGTGGTGAACAATGCCCCCCAAGGCAATTGGAGCCGTGGTAACTGGCAGGGCCGTGGTGGAAATCCGCAGCAGCCCGCAGTCGCGCAAAACAACGCCACGCAAGGCAATTGGAACCGTGGCAATGATGGTCGGGGCAATGACCATAACTGGAACCAAGGCAATAACGGCCAATGGAATCGCGGAGACGATCATGCGTGGAACCAGGGTGATCGCAATCGGTGGAACCGGGGCGATAACGGCCGCTGGAATCGTGGGTATCGCGATAATGATCGTGGCTGGAACCGCGAGTGGCGGCGGGATCAGCGTTATGATTGGCAGGCCTACCGCGCCTATAACCGCGACTATTACCGGCTTCCGGGATATTACAATCCTTATGGATATGGCTATAATTATATCAGCTTCGGGATCGGCGCGTATCTAGACGATTATTATTATAGCAATGAATATTGGATCAGTGATCCTTATTCCTATCGCTTGCCTGCCGCTTATGGCGGGACACGCTGGGTGCGCTATTATAATGATGTGCTGCTGGTGAATGTGAACACGGGGCAAGTTGTAGACGTCATCCACAATTTCTTTTGGTGACAGGGAATGCCCCTCCGTTCGCTCTCACACGAAGGCGGCGGAGGGGCTATTTCAGTTTGCGTTCCCAAGCCAGCGCATCGCGCACGATAACATCCAAATCATTGTATTTCGGCACCCAGCCGAAGCGCGCGACAATTGCCTTATTCTCTGACACCAAACAATCGGGGTCACCTGCACGGCGCGGCTCCAGAGTATGTTTGATCTCCAGATTGGTTACGCGCTGCACGGCGGCGATCACCTCCAGAACTGAATAACCCTGCCCGTAGCCGCAGTTGAGCGTATGGCTGGTCTCTGGGTCTGCAAGAAGGGCTTCAAGCGCCAGAACATGCGCCGCTGCCAAATCGCTCACATGAATATAGTCGCGCACGCCGGTGCCATCGGGTGTGGCATAATCGGTGCCGAAGACGGCCATTTGCGCGCGCTTACCGCACGCGACTTCGACCGCAATCTTAATCAAGTGGGTCGCGCCGACGGTGGATTGCCCCGCGCGTCCCTGCGGGTCAGCGCCCGCCACGTTAAAATAGCGAAGCGCACAATAGTTGAACGCATGCGCCGCAGCCACATCAGCAAGCATATGCTCGGTCATCAGCTTCGACATGCCGTAGGGGTTGATTGGGTGCTTCGGTGCGTCTTCAGTAACCGGCACTATCTCGGGGATGCCATAAGTCGCGGCTGTAGATGAGAAGATGAAATGCTTGACGCCAGCAGCCACCACCGCTTCGATCAACGCGCGACTGGCGGCGGTGTTGTTGCGATAATATTTCAGCGGGTTCTCGACTGATTCCGGCACCACAACTGAGCCGGC
>JAYVZY010000388.1:0-2963 GCA_043782885.1 Sphingomonadales bacterium
CATGATTTCGATCCGGCCATTACCCGCGCAGAGATATTTGGGGTGTACATCAGCGCATCGCAGGCCGCTACAATCTTAGCACGCATCGCCGCTGAAACATTCGGCTCGTTATTCAAAACACGAGAGACTGATTTTATCGAAACGCCTGCTTTTTGTGCCACATCGAAAATTGTACTGGAGATCATCGTAAAACTCGCAAATTGTGCTCCGTCGATCAACTCTGTTTGAACGGCCAGAGTTACGCAAAATATAGAACAGTCTCCGTTACCCCTGACTCACTGCTTCGTCCAGCAGATGATCGCGAGCGCGTTCCCTGAATCTTCATCTATCGTATAGACGCAAATACAAAATCGGCGTTATAGATTTGGTGTGCGCTTCGGTGCGCGACGATGGGCTGAAGAAGAGCTGATCTCGCTTGAAACACTAAATATGAGCAGGACAACGACTGATGACCAAGTTCGGAATTATCGGCAGCGCCGGCCGCATGGGGCAGGCGATTGAGGCGGAGTTGGCCGCAATCGGCATCGCGCTGGCTGGCGCGATCGACATCGGGGATGATCCCGTCGTACTGGCCAGAGTGTCGGACGTGCTCATCGACTTTTCTTCCCCAAAGGCGCTGGTGAGCAATCTGGGAGCGGCGGTCGCGGCGGGGGTGCCGATTGTGGTTGGCACCACAGGGCTGACAGAAGACCATCACCAGGCGATTGACGACGCCGCCCACCATGTTGCGGTGTTGCAAACGGGCAATACGTCGCTCGGCGTGACCGTGCTCGCCGCGCTCGTGCGGCAAGCTGCGGCGCGGCTCGGGCCGGATTGGGATATTGAAATTCTGGAGATGCATCACCGTCATAAGGTGGATGCACCGTCTGGCACCGCTAAGCTGCTTGGTGAGGCGGCAGCGGCAGGCAGGGGAATCGCGCTCGGCGGACACAGCGATGTTGACCGTAATCACAGACGGACAGCAGGCGACATCGGTTTCGCCTCGCTGCGCGGTGGGTCGGTATTCGGCGATCACACGATCATTTTCGCCACCGATGGCGAACGCATCGCGCTGAGCCACCGCGCCGAGAACCGCCAAATCTTCGCGCGTGGGGCGATCAAGGCTGCTGGCTGGCTGATGGGCAAGCCAGCGGGCCGCTATACGATGGATCAGGTTCTGGGGCTTTGAGGGAGAGGGAGAGTGAAGCTTGTCTATCTTGTGATCATAGGTCTTTGCTCAGTGGTGTCCGGTTGTCACACCGCACAACCTCAGGTTTTAGAGTTTGCGCAAGGCAACAAGCAAATATCCAACACAGCAACGTTGACAATCCCGGATGTGAGC
This sequence comes from Sphingomonadales bacterium, assembly GCA_043782885.1. Lineage (GTDB taxonomy): Bacteria > Pseudomonadota > Alphaproteobacteria > Sphingomonadales > Sphingomonadaceae > JAGWQR01. The sequence goes on from JAYVZY010000388.1 coordinate 1,322, forward strand.
GGCAATCGGCGTCAATCTTGGGTGCTTCGGAGTTAAGTCAATTCGTCGTTTTTTAACTGCTGCGCTGCTTGCGCTGCTGCCGTCGATTGTCTCGGCCGCACATGAAGAGGTCGCATTGACCTTTGACGATTTGCCTGCACTCACGCAGTTGCATTCGCAGGCCTACGTTAATTACGCCAATGAGATGATCTTGCGCGGCCTAAAGCGGCATCACTATCCCGCCGTCGGCTTCGTCAATGAGGGGAAGTTTGATGATCTCGTCCGTGAGGAGCAAATCGACATTCTGGAGAAATGGCTGAAGGCAGGTATGGATTTGGGCAACCATACATTCTCGCATGATTCACCGAATACGATGACCGCTGAAGCCTATATTGAGGACATCGCGCGCGGCGAAAAAGTGACGCGACCATTGCTCGCATCGCACCACAAAGAACTCAAATACTTCCGCTACCCCTATCTCGAAACGGGTATGCCGTTGGCGGAAAAAGAGAAAATCGACCATTGGCTGACGGCACACGGTTATACGATAGCACCGGTAACGATGGAGAATTCCGATTGGCTGTTTGCCGAGCCTTATGATGATGCGATTGCCCGTCATGACGAGGCACGCGTGGCGCGCATCAAGGGGGCGTATCTGGCTTATACCGCTAAGGTCATCCCTTGGTATCAAGCTGCCGCGCACGCGCTACTTAGTCGCAAAATGTCCTACGTCATGCTGCTCCATTCCACACGCCTCAACGCCGATTGCATCGAGGATTTGGCTATATTGCTCAAAAAGAATCAGCTAAATCCGGTTACCCTCGAAAAAGCGATGAGAGACCCCGCCTATAAAATACATGATCGCTATGCCGGTAAAGAGGGGCTAGAATGGATCGAACGCTGGGCGCTCGAACTGCATAAAGAACTCCCTTGGGATGATTTTACCGAACCCCCAGCCGAGATTCAGGCTGAATATGACAAGGTCGATGGTGACCATCGCTGAGCCTGCGGGTATCCAAACGGTTCGCCGCGCGATGCACTCGAATGGTCTGGATATTCGCCGGTCTTGGGGGATTGTTCATGTGTCAGAAATGTTGTTTTGACATGGTACCTCCGCAGGGGGCAATTTCAAGGAGTCGCTAGATGCGCGTCGTTACCAAAAATCCTCTCATTCCCGTCCTACTTGCCGTGCTTAGTGGAGCTGCCTGGTGCGAGGCGTCTGCGCAGCACCAGGATACGCCCGATTCCAGCATTACCGTAACGGGAGCGCGCTTGCCCGACATCTCTGCGATGACCGCAGGGCCAGAGATCAAAGGGATCATCACCGCGCGTAGCGGTGACAAGATGAAGGTGATGGCCGCCGATGGCACCAGTTCCATCGTCTTCATCAACGAAACCACTCGGATCAAATCCGGCGGCGGCCTTTTCGGCGGCGGTGGCAATTTGGGCACGACCGCGCTGCTCAACGGCCTGCCGGTTACTGTCAAGACGATGCACGCAGGCAGTGTTCTGCTGGCGAGCCAGATCAATCTCAAGAATGGTGACCTCAAGACCGCAACTATGATCCGAAACGGCACCTCACAGGGCTTTGCCGAACAGACAGCCGCAACCGAGGCGCTGCGCGGCCGCATGGGCGATATTGACAAATATAATGTCAAGGGCA
>JAYVZY010000389.1:0-4521 GCA_043782885.1 Sphingomonadales bacterium
CCTCTTGGTTGAAGGGAGTCAGATGTTCGGCTTATGCCGCGCGCCATTCCACCGACGGGCGTTGCGCGCCTCAGAGGACTACCCTCGCAGCACGCGCCCATCCCGCGCAAGCGGGTTCGTTCCACGGCCACAAGGAGAAGTGCGTCGGCTGATTTTAAGAAAATTTGTTCCGTCCGCAATGGAGCATCGCTGCCGGTCAGCAATCGCGAACAAAGCGGACGTTCGCAGTTCATTTCGCACGCCTCCAAACCGGACATCTATTTTTGCCGGTTTGATGGCAACAAGTGGCCGTGAGCGGCCTGGCTGCAATGGATTTGGCGACTCGAGGAGGCGGACCTTCATAATAGGTGTATTTTGATCGACATCTGTTGGAAGGCGCCGATTCTATCCGGGGCTAACGTCGGCATGCGGTTACCTGTGTCGCCGCGTTTTGTCTTATGATGACGAGACTGGATCGCTCGCCAATTTATTCCCGATGAAATCTCACGGCGGTCAGAGTTCGATGCAGTGTGTCAACCACTGACGAATCGAAGGACACATTTCTATCGCCGGTTTCGTCATACTCGTGGAGGGCGGGGGCGGTATCGAGGCAGAGACCAGCCCCAGAGCAAAGCGCCGCCTCGCAGGGCCACGCCAACGATCACACTCGCCGATACTGCCATCTCCCTTGTGAAGCCAAGGCTGTGGAGCAGGACGAAAACAGTCGCCGCAGCCATCGCCGCAGTCACGTAGATTTCGCGCGAGAAGATGATCGAGCGCTCCTGTCCCAGCAGGTCGCGGATGATCCCGCCGAAGCAGGCGGTAATGATACCCATGATGATTGCGACCAAAATCGGCGTGCCTCTAGCAATTGCACGCTCGGTGCCGATGGCGGCGAACAGGGCTAATCCTATGGCATCGGCCCAGAGGATCAACCGAATACGTGAGTGCACCAGGTGCGCCGTCGCGAATACAATCAGCGAGACCAAAATGCAGATCGCCAGGTAGCGGGGTTGCTCCACCCACAAGATAGGATGGATACCCAGAAGAAGGTCGCGGATCGTGCCGCCGCCGATGCCGGTAACGGTGCCGAGCAAGATGAACCCCACCACGTCCATCTGGTTACGCGATGCCACCAGCGCCCCGGTAATCGTAAAGGCAACAATCCCAAGCCAGTCGAGCAGAGCGATACCATTCTCAAACATTTCGATCCTACCTCCGGTCAATCATTGATTGGCGCATGACATAGCCACGATATGGCTTGACCACTCGCGCGAAAGCCTTCCGCATCCACTTTCATGATACTTATATCGACGATCACAATCGCTTGGGCAACGGTTGAGACGATGCCGCGTTAACCGCGTTGAAATGTCGCCTCCACCACAACCGGACGGAACACAATTGGCTCGGAACGATAGCGTATGGCTTTGATTGACCGTGAACGGCCTGCCGGCTTTGGATTCGACAAATCGGGTTAGTAGGCACTTGCTCAAGGCTAAAATGCACTGGGACGACCCTGAAGATCGTTTGCCATCATACTCAAGAAAGTGACATGAGCGTCCGAGCAGCTTATAGAAAGAGCTCCGCAGCTGCGTCAATGATCGCGCTCGCGTCCAGCCTATATTCCCTATACAGATCAGTGAGGTCACCTGTTTGCCCAAATCGATCAGTGCCCAGCGGCGACACACGATGCCCCCTTACGCCGCCGAGCCATGACAGAGTACTCGGGCACCCATCTATGATGGTAATGAGTCCTGCGCTCGGTGACAGCGCGCCGAGGAGCCTTGCGACCTGCGCTTGCTCTCCTCGCCCTTCTACCCATCGTGCCGCTCGCGCGCTCGACCAGCCACGATGCAATAGATCAGGCGAGGTAACGTTGAGCAGCCCGAGTCCGGGCAGATCGTCCTTGAGTTGCTCCCAAGCGTCAAGTGCTTCGGGCATGATGGCACCAGTCGCGACGATAGCGGCCTCTGCACCTGGTTGTGGTTGTCTGAGCCAATAGCCGCCCGCGATTGCATCGGCTTCCCATTTTTCGTCGTCCCGAGTAATTTGTGATATGCTGCGCGTTGTGAGCCGCAAATAGACCGAACCACCGTTGTCCGCCTGCATATGCTCAAACGTCCAGCGCATCATCAGCGCGAGTTCATCGGCAAAGGCAGGTTCAAAATAAGTGAGGCCGGGTTGGCCAATGCCGATGAGCGGCGAATTGATTGACTGGTGCGCGCCACCTTCTGGCCCTAGCGTTAATCCAGAGGGCGTCGCGACGAGCAGGAATCGCGCGTCTTGATAGCAGGCATAGTTGAGCGCATCGAGTCCGCGGGCGATGAAGGGGTCATAGACCGTGCCGATGGGGATCAACCGGGTGCCGAAACTCGGCCCGCTGAGACCAAGTGCTGCGAGCATCAGGAACAGGTTATTTTCGGCTATGCCGAGTTCGATATGTTGTCCTGCTATATGCCCCGCCCATTTTTGAGCTGACGGGATTTTGGCACCCGCGAACACATCTCTTATTTCTTGCCGTCGGAACAAACCGCGCAAATTGACAAACGCCCCGAGGTTGGTGGAAACAGTTACGTCAGGCGAGGTCGTTACGATGCGATCAGCGAGCGGATGCCCAGATTTGGCGAGGTCAAACAGAATGCGCCCAAAGGCAGCCTGTGTAGATTGCTCGTCCCCCTCGGGCACAGACAACCGCAAGGGCACCGGCACAACGTCGGGTCGCGTAGGAGACTTTCCGGCAGCCAATGGACTCTGCGCGACGAAGGCTTTGAGTTGGGTTGTGACATCGTCGCCTAGCCCACCATAGGGCTCCCACTCCTGCCCTTCAGCGATGTCCATGCTCTCACGGAAGGCAGCCATTTGCGTCGGGTTCATTAACCCTGCGTGATTGTCCTTATGCCCTGCAAACGGTAGGCCATAGCCCTTAACGGTATAGGCAATGAACAGTGTCGGAACCTCATCAGTCGCTGCCGCAAAGGCGTTGACGATCGTCTCGACACAATGTCCACCTAGGTTAGTCATAAGCGCGGCAAGTTCATCATCGTCGAAGTTCGCGAGAAGTGTCATAACACAGGGAACACCGCCGATGTCCGCCACTAACCGTGCGCGCCATGCCGTGCCACCCTGGTAAGTGAGTGCCGCGAACTCAGCGTTGGGGCAATTGTCAATCCAATCTGAAATAGCCTGCCCACCCGGCCGCGTGAATACCTCCCGCTGCACCTTGCCGTGTTTGAGCGTAACCACGCGCCACCCGCATGTCTCAAAAATATCATCAAACCGTCGGAACATCCGGTCGGCGGTCGTGCTGTCAAGCGACTGGCGGTTATAATCGATAATCCACCAACAATTTCGAATATCATGCTTATAGCCCTCAATCAGGCATTCGTAGATATTGCCCTCATCAAGTTCAGCATCGCCCATAAGTGCAATCATCCGCCCAGCATCTGCCTCAGCCATTTGGCCGTGTGCGATGAGGTAATCCTGCACTAAGCTCGCAAACGCAGTGATCGCAACACCAAGCCCGACGGAGCCGGTCGAAAAATCGACCGGAATTTTGTCCTTTGTGCGCGAAGGGTAGCTCTGCGCACCCCCTAGCCCGCGAAAGCGCTGTAATTGGTCGAGCGATTGATTGCCGAGCAGATAGTGTATGGCATGCAACACTGGCCCGGCGTGGGGTTTGACCGCCACTTTATCCTGCGGGCGTAAAGCATGAAAATAGAGCGCAGACATAATTGCAGTCATCGACGCGCAGCTCGCCTGATGTCCGCCAACCTTTAACCCATCTCGGTTTTCCCGAATGTGGTTGGCGTTGTGAATCGTCCATGAGGACAACCAGCGCACTCGCCTATTGAGGGCTTCCAACGACCCGATGGTGTCAGCAGTAACGGAACCTACGTTGGGTGGCATGTTGGCTTCCTCTTTTACTCCACAAACCTAAGCTATGTGGCACGTCATTGAAATTGCAAATCCCGCTTGAATAGCGCTTTAAACTAGCAGATAATTGCTCAAATTGTTGATTGGATTAATTAATATGCCAAATTATGAATTGGATGCGATAGATAGACGTATTCTTATCGAGTTGCAGGAAGACGGTCGCGTTACGAATCATGAAGTCTCGGAAAGGGTGGGCCTTTCGCCAAGCCCTTGCCTGCGTCGAATCCGACAGCTCGAACAACAAAACGTCATCCAACGCTACGTCGCATTGATCGATCCTGCAGCACTTGGCCTAACAGTCAGCGCTTTTGTTCGCGTGCGGCTCAGTGTCCAGGATGACCGGCATTTGTTTCAGTTCGAAGAAGCCATCACCCTGTTTCCAGAAGTGATGGAATGCTACATCATGTCTGGCGAGGCCGATTATCAGTTGCGCGTTCTCGTATCGTCACTTGGGGCGTTTGAGGATTTCCTGCGCTACAAGCTGACCAAAATCAGCGGTGTGTCGCAGGTCACCTCTAGCTTTGCACTGCGGCCAATTGTCTACCGAACGGCAGTACCGATCGACTAAGAGTGACCCCAAGCAATTGGGGACACTGCTCTGCCCCCGAT
>JAYVZY010000390.1:0-15034 GCA_043782885.1 Sphingomonadales bacterium
ATATCGTGTTAGACGCATCTTGTGAACCACCATGTAAGCACCGTCTATTGATTTCACTCTGTTGATGCCGTTCATTCTACCCCCTCATATTGACTGAACATTAATATTTGAGTCGAACCGAGTCACATTCCTCTTGCTGCCGGACTCGCGAGTGTTAGACTTGCCTCGCAACCAAGTGGATCAACTGATGACTCAACGCGACCACCACCCCAAACGTGTCGGCATTTGGATACGGGTGTCAACCGAAGATCAGGTGCGGGGCGAAAGCCCCGAACACCACGAACGCAGAGCGCGGGCATATGCCGAAGGGCGCGACTGGAACGTGGTGGAGATGTATCGGCTCGACGCGGTGAGCGGGAAAGCAGTGATTGGACACGCCGAAGCGAAGCGAATGCTCGCGGACGTGAAGCGCGGCCACATCACGGGTTTAGTATTTTCAAAACTCGCGCGACTAGCTCGTAACACGCGTGAGCTTTTGGAATTTGCGCAACTCTTTCGAGACGCGGGCGCTGACCTCATCTCACTTCAAGAGGCCATTGATACCAGTTCACCTGCCGGAAGGCTTTTCTTCACGATGATTGCGGCGATGGCTGAATGGGAGCGTGAGGAGATAGCGGACAGGGTGCGCGCCTCGGTGCCCATACGCGCAAAGATGGGTAAGCCCCTTGGTGGGGCGGCACCCTTTGGATACCGCTGGGTGAATAAGCAACTAACGCCAGACGCTGCAGAGGCTCCGGTGCGTGTGCTTCTCCATGAACTATTTGTCGAACATCATCGCAAGAAGACGGTCGCACGTATTCTAAACGAGCGCGGATACCGCACCCGTAACGGCTCCAATTTTTCTGATACGACCGTAAGCAATCTGCTCAGTGATCCGACTGCCAAAGGCCTGCATCGCGCCAACTACACCTATACGGACGACCGCTCTAAATCATGGGCACTCAAACCCGAGAGTGAATGGGTATATCAGAATGTCACGCCAATTATGGACGCCACGTTATGGGACGAGTGCCAACGTATCCTCGGCGCACAACGTGCCAAGCGCAAACCCATATCGCGCAAGCCTGTGCATCTGTTTGCGGGCTTTGCTTACTGCCACTGTGGCGGCAAGATGAAGGTGCCGAGTAACTCACCAAAATACATCTGCCCCGCGTGTCATACCAAAATTCCAGTGGAAGATTTGGAAGCGGTATTCCGTGAGCAACTATCTCACTTCCTGATCTCACCTGACGAAATTGAAGCGCATAACAAAGCCGCCAAGGAAGCCATCAAGGACAAGGAACGCCTACTGGTGTCGCTCCGTTTAAAGCTCAAGGAAGCAGAGAGTGACGAGGATGAGTTATTTGCACTTCACAAGAGGGGCGAAATCCCAACGGAAGGCTTCGGACGCAAATACGCTCCCATTAACGAGCGGAGAGAGAAGCTCAGTGCGGAAATCCCAAAGATTGAAGGTCAGCTTGATATACTCCGCCACGCTTCAGTCACGCGGCATGAAGCCATGGGGGAGGCGAGAGACCTCGCAAAACGCTGGGATACGCTCCCTCACGCAGAGAAACGACAGATCATAGAAGCGATTACTGATCGCATCATCATTGGAAGGGAGGACGTAGAGATCGCACTTCTCCACCTCCCTTTTCAGGGAACTGATGGTTTGAAGGCAACGCGAGCATGCCGGTGCGGGCATCTGGGCGATGCGGCGTTGGCGTGTGCGCGCGCGCCGCGCTGTGCGGCGGACTATCAAGCGAAAGTCTCGGGGCCGCTGCTTGATCGGATTGATCTTCATGTCGAGGTACAGGCCGTCACCGCTGCCGATCTTGTGCTGCCCCCACCAGCGGAGGGTTCTGCTGAGGTGCGCGCGCGCGTCGGGGCAGCGCGGGCGCGTCAATCTGCGCGTTACGGAGTGGATGGGCCCCGCACAAACGCAGAGTGCGACGGTAAATTGTTGGAGACTTACGCGACACCTGACGAGGCAGGTCGGGCGCTTCTTGCGCAAGCGGCGGAGGCAATGCGGCTGACGGCGCGCGGCTATACCCGCGTGCTGCGGGTTGCCCGCACCATTGCAGATTTGGCGGCGTCAGAGTCGATCACGCGCCTTCATATTGCGGAAGCGCTCTCCTATCGGCGGCAAGCGCCTCGGAATTGATCGTGGCGTCCTCAGGATGCTCTGGGCAAAAGCCCTGTGCGAGTAGTTCTAAGGGTGCTCTGGGCAAAAGCCCTGTGCGAGTTCTAAGGGTGCTCCGGGCAAAAGCCCTGCGCACTGCGCTCCACCTGTAACGTCACATGCGCAATCTTATGATCGTGCTCTAAGGCGTGGGTGACCCGCTCCAGAAACGCATCGTCACCACCGGCAGGACACACCAGGTGCGCCGTTAGCGCTGTTTCGGTGGTACTCATCGACCAGATATGGAGATCGTGCACCGCCGCCACGCCATCCTGAGCACCAAGGAAACCACGAACGTTATCAACATCCACGCCATTGGGAACGGCGTCCATCGCCATATCCATCGTCTCGCGAAGCAGCCCCCAAGTGCCGCGCAGAATGAGTGCACAGACCGCAAGGCTCACGAGTGGATCAATCCATTTCAACCCCGTTGTCAGGATGAGCGCGCCGGCAACGATCACCGCTGCCGACGTTGCGGCATCAGACATCAGGTGAAGGAACGCGCCACGCACATTGGCGTCGCCCTTGCGCCCTTTCAGGAACAGTAGCGCCGATCCGCCGTTGAGCAGGACGCCAATCGCAGCAACAATCATCACTGGCAGACCCTGCGTTGGCTCGGGGTGCGTAAAACGGGAGAGCGCCTCCCAGCCAATCCCGCCGCACACCAACACGAGGAGCAGCGCATTGCCGAGCGCCGCGAGCACGGTCGCCTTGCCAAAGCCGTAGGTGCGCTTGGCCGAACTGGGCTGGCCCGCCAACCAGGTTGCGCCACCGGCCGCCACGAGCCCCAGTGCATCGGACAGGTTGTGCGCGGCGTCTGCAAGCAGCGCGGTAGAATTTGCATAAATCCCGGCCGCCACACCGATAATAACAAAAATCAGGTTGAAAGCCACTGCCGCCCAGTATTTGCCAAGTCCATCAGCGATGTCTGGGCCGTGATGATGCCCATGCCCATGCCCATGATGGTGGCCATGAGCGCCATGATCATGACGATGAACATGATCATCGTGAGCGTGGCTGTGATGGGCGTCGTTATGCATGTCGTCTCAATTCGGTTGTGGTTGCCAGTTTCTCCGATCTCCCTTAAAGCGCGCACCTGCCATGACGCAACCGCTGATCCTCGCACTCCCCAAAGGCCGTATCCTCGACGAGGCGCTGCCCGTACTCGCGCGTGCGGGGATTGTGCCTGAGGCTGATTTTCATAACAAGGACAGCCGCGCGTTGCGCTTTGCGACGAACCAGTCTGGGATCGAGATTATCCGTGTCCGCGCATTCGATGTTGCGACATTCGTGGCGCATGGCGCAGCTCACGTCGGAATTGTCGGCTCGGATGTGATCGACGAGTTCGGCTATTCCGAGATATATGCGCCCGTAGATTTGCACATTGGCGCGTGCCGCATTTCGGTCGCGGAGCCCGAAGCTCTCGCGGCAACAGATGACCCACGCGGTTGGAACCATGTGCGCGTGGCAACCAAATATCCCAATATGACCCGCCGATACTTTGAAGCGCGTGGCGTGCAGGTTGAGTGTGTAAAACTCAATGGTGCGATGGAGCTGGCACCAACGCTGGGCCTTTCGTCGCGGATTGTTGATCTCGTGTCGTCGGGCCGCACGCTCAAGGACAATGGGCTGGTGGAGGTGGAGGTTATCGCGCAGGTGACATCGCGGCTCATCGTCAACCGCGCGGCGTTCAAAACCCGCGAAGACGTTGCACCACTCATTGCGGCGTTCCGCTCCGCCGCAAAACAAGAGCTTGCGGCGTGATACGATTGTCTACGTCCAGCGCAGAATTTGAAGGCGCGTTTACCGCCCTTGTAAATGCGCGACGAGAGACGGACGCGGACGTCTCGCGTGACGTTGCTGCCATCATCGCTGATGTTAAGGCGCGCGGCGACATCGCGGTGGCCGAGTATACGGCGACGTTTGACGGGCATGATCTGGCGGCTACGGGCTGGCGTATCCCGCGTGCGGAGTGCGATGCGGCGCTTGCAAACCTGGCGCCGGAGCTTCGCAGCGCGCTCGAACTCGCTGAGCGGCGCATAAGAACTTATCACGAAAGTCAGCGACCGGTGAACACGGACACGACCGACAGCGCTGGTGTCCGCTTGGGCGCGCGTTGGCGTGGTGTTGATGCGGCCGGCATCTATGTTCCTGGGGGGAGGGCGGCATACCCCTCATCTGTCCTGATGAACGCCATTCCCGCCAAAGTTGCGGGCGTGGCAAGGCTCGTGATGGTGACACCCACACCCAAAGGCGAGATTAACCCGCTTGTCCTCGCTGCGGCGGCACTCGCTGGGGTTGATGAAGTCTGGCGCATTGGGGGCGCGCAGGCGGTTGCCGCGCTCGCTTACGGGACGGATACCATCGCCGCTGTGGATGTCATTACCGGCCCGGGCAATGCTTGGGTGGCCGAGGCAAAGCGGCAACTTTACGGCGTGGTGGGCATTGATATGGTGGCGGGGCCGTCCGAGATTCTTGTGGTTGCAGATGCGGACAACAATCCGGACTGGATCGCCATTGATCTACTCAGCCAGGCCGAGCATGATCCAACCAGCCAGTCGATCTTGCTCACCGATGATGCTGCATTTGCAGATAAAGTGGCGACAGCGTTAGAAACGCGGCTGCTGACGCTTACCACGCAGGCAACCGCGCGCGCGTCGTGGGAGGCAAACGGCGCCATAATTGTGCTCGCTGATCTCAACGAAGCGCCCGCGCTGATCAATCGCCTCGCGCCGGAGCACCTCGAAATTGCGACCGCTGATCCGGAACGCCTGTTTGGAGACGTTCGCCATGCCGGTTCAGTTTTTCTCGGACGATATACGCCAGAAGCGGTTGGTGACTATGTCGCTGGCCCAAATCATGTTCTCCCAACTGGGCGGCGTGCACGCTTCGCCTCCGGTCTTTCGGTGCTCGATTTCATGAAGCGCACCAGCTTCTTGAGTTGCGATGCCGCCGCGATCAGCGCCATCGGCCCCGCTGCTGTTGCGCTCGCCTCAGCCGAGGGACTCCCAGCGCATGCGGCCTCGGTCGCAGTAAGATTGACATGATATGACCAAAGCTACCTCCCGCCCTGCCGCTCGGTCAGCCGCCCGCCTGGCTGCTGTGCAAGCCCTTTATCAACACGACATGGAGGCCACGCCGCAAGCTCAGCTTCTCCATGAGTTTCATGAACACCGCTTGGGTGCCACCATTGAAGACATGACCTATCGCGCGGCCGAGCAAGAATTCTTTGATGATGTCGTGATGGGCACCCTCGCACGATGTGAGGAGATCGATACGCTCGTCGCCGCGCATCTGTCAGCTGATTGGGCGCCCGAGCGACTGGATAAGCCACTGCGTGCGATATTGCGTGCCGGAACATACGAACTCCTCGCCCGCCGCGACATTCCAGTCGGCAGTATCATAAACGAATACCTCGATGTTGCTCATGCTTTTTATCCCAAGCGTGAAAAAGGTTTCGTGAATGGCTTGCTCGATGCAGTGGCGGCAGTTGTTCGCTAGCATTTTTTGCTCTTGTTACGGCGATGATTTAACTCTGGAATTGTAGGCGATCTATACATTGTTGATTTATAACAATTATTTATATTGGAATCGCCTTAGCCTTTTTTAACTATTGGTGACTATCTTCAAGGTGGGAACACGTAAACTTGAGGCCAATGGGTTGGGGATGAACAAAAACACGTTTGAGTCGCTCACCTTGGAGCAGCGTGCTGATATTGATCAGCGGCTGTTGCATGCGCATTTTGATTTGATGCCTCTGGCGGTCGTCGGGAACATTTTTAACGCGCTGCTGATGATCATACCGTTCTTTTCGACAGTCGCACCATTGAAGTTGGGCGCCATCGTCGCAATAAACATTAGTGCCGCAGTTGCTTTCCTGCTGTTTTGGCACGCGAACCATGATCATTACCGTGAAGATACCGCGCGCAAAACATGGCAAGCAACCGTGACCGCCTTCGGCCTTAGCCTGTGCTGGGGCTGCACGATTTACTATTTGATGCTAATCTCGAGCGCCCCGCAACAGGCGATGCTAGGCATGCTCGCCGCAGGTATGATGGCTGCGGTAACGCTAACGTGCGCGACCCTGCCACAAGCGGCCCGAGCGTTTATTGCGCCAACCGCTATCGGGGTTTTCATCGCCTTCGCGCAGCACGGAGGCATTGAGTCATGGGTCACCATTGCATTTCTGTTGTCTTATTGTGTGGCGCTTGAGCGTACCATCACCGTTAATTTTGACCATCATCTTGAACGACTCATCGGCCAGATTCGTTTGACCGAAAATGCTGCTCTCGCGGAGGAAAATGCCGCGACCGTGCGTCTCTTGCTTAATGATTTTGAAGAGCATAGCGCTGACTGGCTGTGGGAAGTTGATCGAAATGGCTGCATTCTCGATCCAAATCCTCGGTTTGCGCAAGCCGCCGAGCGCCCACTTGAAATGCTGGTTGGTCTTGAATTGCTCGCCTTGCTCAGCAACTGCCCCGAGCGCGACATCCTTGACGATCATCTACGGATGATGCGGCCCTTCCGAGACATTTCGGTGCCGCTGATGGTAAGCGGCGAACAGCGGTGGTGGTCGCTGAGCGGGCATCCGTTCGAAGGAAATGACGGAAAACTGAGATTGCGTGGCGTCGCGACCGACATCAGCGCGACAAAGAACGCTGAGGTTAAAGTGGCCTATATGGCACATTATGATGGCCTCACCGACCTGCCAAATCGCTTTTTGTTCAGCGACACGTTGAATCGTGCGCTTCATCGTCAAAAGGCGGGGACTGATACTGCGGTGTTGTCGCTCGATCTGGATCATTTCAAGAGTATAAACGACACGTTGGGGCACCCGGCGGGCGACGCGTTGCTTCAGGTTGTGAGCCGCCGTATCGAGTTTTGCCTCAAGGAGCGAGATATTGTGGCCCGTATGGGGGGTGACGAGTTCGCTATTTTGCTGACGAATGTCAAGGACCGATCCGCCATCGAGCGGGTCACGAAGCGTATTCTGAAAGCCATCAACGAGCCCATCGAGATTGAAGGGCATCAGGTGGTCTCCGCCGCCAGCATCGGAATTGCAATTGCTCCGGTTGATGGCCAGTCCGCTGAAGGTTTGATGAAAAACGTTGATCTCGCGCTGTATAGTGCAAAGGCAAACGGTCGGAACCGGTATGCCTTTTTTGAGGCGGCGATGGACGACGCAGCCCAAGCGCGACGCATGGTGGAAATAGATTTGCGCGGTGCCATGAGCCGTGACGAGCTCGCGCTCCATTATCAGCCCCTCATCGACGTGCAGTCCGGCCAAACGGTTGCTTATGAGGCACTGCTGCGTTGGCACCACCCGGAGCGCGGCCTTGTCATGCCAGATGATTTTATCCCGGTTGCGGAAGAAACGGGTCTCATTGTTCAGCTCGGTGAATGGGTGATCCGCAACGCGGTGGCGGAAGCAGCGCGTTGGCCCGCCCATCTGAGCGTGTCGATCAACCTCTCACCGTTGCAGATCAAGAGCAGCAGTTTGATACCGACGATCGTCAACACGATCGCGGCTACTGAAATCGAACCAAGCCGCATCGAGTTTGAAATCACCGAATCGGTGTTGATGCACGAAACTGAAGTGAACCTCGCCACACTGCACCGCCTGCATGCTATCGGGGTGCGGATCGCGTTGGATGATTTTGGCACGGGTTATTCGTCGCTCAATTATTTGCGCGCGTTCCCCTTTGACAAGATCAAAATTGATCGCTGTTTTGTAGAAGATGTTGACAGCCGCGAAGACTGCCAGGCGATTGTCCGCGCTGTCACCGGCCTGGCCTCCAGCCTTGGGATGGTCACTACGGCAGAAGGCGTGGAAAATGCGGAGCAGCTAGACCAATTGCGGATTGAGGGGTGCACACAGGTGCAAGGTTTCTTGTTCAGCAAAGCTGTCGCTGTTGGGGATTTGATTGACCTCCGTACGTCTTTTGGCGGCGCTGCGCGCAAAGGTCCGAAGGGCGAAAAATTGGTATTTCTGCCGCCAGCCGAAACGCCAATTGGTGGACTTGAAAAGGCGACGTCATCCCGCAAACGGGCATGAGGCAGATGCGCTGAGCACGTTCTAGGCGACCAGCCGCTCCGCTGCGCTCAGATCGACCGACACTAAGCGCGAGACGCCTTGTTCTACCATCGTTACGCCGAAGAGGCGGTGCATCCGTGCCATTGTGACGGCGTTATGGGTGACAATGAGATAGCGCGTATTTGTCTCGCGCGTCATCGCATCGAGCAGGTCGCAGAAACGCTCGATGTTCGCATCATCCAACGGGGCGTCAACTTCATCGAGCACGCAGATCGGTGCGGGGTTGGTCAGGAACAACCCGAAGATCAGGGCAACCGCCGTGAGCGCCTGTTCGCCGCCCGAGAGGAGTGAGAGGCTGGTCAATTTTTTGCCGGGTGGTTGGGCGAATATCTCCAGCCCCGCCTCCAAGGGATCATCGGAATCGATCAATTCCAAATGCGCCGCGCCGCCGTTGAACAATTGTGCAAATAGCCGCTGGAAATGGCTGTCCACCGCTTCAAATGCTGCCGTTAGGCGGGCGCGGCCTTCACGATTGAGGCTCCCGATCGAGCCGCGCAGGCGCCTGATCACCTCCGCCAATTCATCTCGTTCGGCTGTGCTTGTGGCGCGCGTGTCCTCGATTTCGGACAACTCTTGTTCGGCGATCAGGTTTACCGGGCCAAGCCGTTCGCGCTCCATCGTGAGGCGTTCTAGGCCAGCCGACTCGTCGGCAGCGGCGCGGATCGTCTCAACGTCGAAGCCCGCCACTTGCGGTAGCAATGGCGGCGGGCATTCGAAACGCTCGCCAGATACTCTGCCCATCTCGACACGGCGGAGTTCCTCGTTTTCGGCCCGTGCTTGCGCTCCGGCTCGTGCTTCGCGTGCCGTGGCGAGCGCTTCGCCAATGGTGCTCGCTTTCCCCTCAATCTCACGAAGTTGCGCTTCGGCGGTGACTTCCGTGGCACGCGATGCTTCTGCGCTCCCCGATAAAGTTGCGGCGAGGACTTCACTCTGGGCAATCTTCTCATCGAGCGCGGCGGGCGCGCCTTCCAATTGCTTTGCTTCCGCCGCCATCGCCTGTCCGCGCCGGGTGATCTCGTCGATTCGCTTGGCGGCTTCCCCAGCGCGCGATTGCCAGCTCTTCATGCTGGACTTCGCCGTTGCCAGTCGGTCATGACGCGCGGTCATGTCTCGATCATGGGTCGCGATTTGAGCGCGATGATCTGCGACGATTGCGCGGGCTTGCTCGGCGGCACTGTTCAGGCGCGCGACGCGAGCGTGCGTGACCGTCCCATCCGATACCGCCGCACGACCAGCAACAGCGGCTCGATGCTCGGCAGTGGCAGTCTCCGTTTCCGCTTTACCCTGCGTAATCCGCTCCATAATGTCGGCTCGGCGGGCAGCGGCGCGTTCGAGGAGTGTATTCGCCTGATCTTCCTCGCGCTGCGCCGTGCGGAGAGCGAACTCAGCCTTGGTGAGGGCAGAGCGTGCTGTATCTGCCTGCGCGCGCGCGGTTTCGACGTCGGCCCGAAGTGCATCCAGCTTTGCCCGGACGGTCGCAACAGCATCTCGCGTCGGTGCGAGTTGGGCCTCCAGCGCCGCAAGACGATTGACCCGGATGAGTCGATCAGCGGCCGCACCGCCTTGGTCTATCGCGACAAAACCATCCCAACGGCGAAGCAAGCCCGCGCGCGTGACCAGCCGCTGGCCGACAGCGAGCGGGGTGCCCTCGTCGGCATCCACGACGATGATCTGTGTCAGTCGCCGGGCCAGTTCTTTGGGTGCGTCGACGTATGCGCTGAGAGATGTGCCACCGTTGGGCAGCTCTGGGTCATGCGACGACGGATTGCCCCCCTGCCAAAAACGCTTGCCTGCCGCACCGATGCTGGCCTCAAGATCGTCGCCAAGCGCGGCGGCGAGCGCGCGTTCATAGCCGGGTTCCACAGTGATGTGGTCGAGCGCGCGGTGGGTGGTCGTGCCGATCGCGATCGATTTTCGCAACGCGGTCGCCTCGCTCTCCAACGCTGCGAGGGTGGCGGATAGGCTTGCGGCTTCCGCCTCAATTGCCTCCCGGGCGAGGGCGGCGGATTGCCGCGCGGCCTCTGCCTTTGCGATGGCGGCGGTATGCTCTTCTACGTCTGCTTTGGCGCGGACGAGTCGGGCAGTCGCTGCGTCTCGCTCTCCCGCAGTCGCTCCATCATCGCCGAGCGCCGCGTGATGGGCCGTGTATGATGCGAGCTCCGCTTCAGCGCGCTCCAACCTTTTCACAGCGACCTGCAATGCCGCGTCCGCCACGCGTGCTTCGGCTTGTTCGCGCGCCTGCTCAGTGAGTCCTTGGGCGAGTTCCACCTCGCAATCGCGAACTCGCAATTCTGCGGCGCTGGCCAGTTGCAAAAGCGCAGGGTGATCGGCACTGGCGGTGGCGATGTGTGCTTCGAGCGTCTTTATCTCAGCTCTCAAATCGTTCAATGCCTCGGCAGCGTCGGCGCCGAGCGCACCCTCACGTTCACGATCCGCCGCGAGACGATCAGCCTGCGCCGCGATCTCGATAATCCGACGCATCATCGCTTCACGTGTAGCCTTCAATGTGGCGAGTGCGTGTCCCGCATCTGTTGCGGCATCGCGTGCGGTGAGGGTCGCGGCACGCGCGACAGCCAACGCGTCGACCGATTGCACGTGATGGGCCGCGACTGCTCGTTGCAGCTCGCTCGCTTCAGCCACAGCCTGCTCAGCCTTCGCCGCCTCTGCCTTCGCTGCATCGGCCGCCATTGCAGCCGTCTGCCAGCGTGCAAAGATAAGTCTCCCTTCTGCCACCTTTATCTCTTCTGAGAGCTTCCGATACCGCTCTGCCGCGCGCGCTTGCCGCCGCAACGCGCCCATACGCGCCTCCATATCGGCCAGCACTTCATCGAGTCGAGTTAGGTTTGCCTCGGTCGCGCGTAGCTTTTGCTCGGCGTCCTTGCGGCGCACGTGCAGCCCCGAAATACCCGCTGCCTCCTCAAGCATCGCGCGGCGTTCAGCGGGCTTAGACGTGATGATTGCACTAATCCGTCCCTGACTGACAAGGGCCGGTGAGTGTGCGCCAGTTGCTGCATCGGCGAACAAGAGCCCGACATCCTTCGCACGAACATCGTTGCCGTTGATCCGATAGCCAGAGCCCGCACCGCGATCAATGCGCCGCACCACTTCGGCGTCTTCTCTGCCCGCAACCTGATGCGCAAGGATCGAGACTTCGGCAAAGTTGCGTGGCGGGCGGGTGGTGGTTCCGGCGAAGATGACATCGTCCATAGCGCCGCCGCGCAACGATTTCGCACTGCCTTCGCCCATCACCCAGCGAATAGCTTCCAGCAGATTCGACTTGCCACACCCGTTCGGGCCGACAATCCCAGTCAGGCCGCGTTCAATCCGCAGTTCGGCAGGCTCAACGAAGCTTTTGAAACCGCTGAGTTTGAGCCGAGATATTTGCAAGGGTTAGCCGCCCAACGCCGCTTTGACTTTGGGCCTCAGTGCCGCCCAATCATTCGTATCCGGGACGACGCTGCCGTTCAGGATGAAGGTGGGCGTGCCCGTAATGTGATATTTGTCGTTGGCGGTGTTGAGCACTTTCAACAGCCGTTCAAGCCCTGCCTTATCCGCTAGGCATGCCTTTGCTTTATCCGCACTCACTCCGCGAGCGCCAACGAAGCCAATAAGCCCGAGCCTATCAGCAACGTCTGCGGCCAATTGCGGGGGTGTCATGTTCCCCCAACTCTTCTGAACCTCGGGTGTGAGGAGCTTGAACTTCTCCGCCCCAGCCCAATCGTCTTGATGCGCGAACATTTGGTCTACCATCGGGAAAAAGGTTGCCGGGCCATTGCACGATACCAGCAGGCTTGCGGGCAAATCGATTTGTGGGTGGATGAGATACGTTCGCAGCTCGTAGGAGACTTTACCCGATGCGATCATTGCGTGCAGTTCGTCATGCGACTCTTTGGTAAAATGCGCACAGTGTGGGCAACTGAGTGCACCGAATTCGAGCAGCTTTACGGCGGCATTTGGGTTGCCCATGAGATAGCCGCCGTCTGGCGTGGCGGAGACTGTGCTCACCCAGTCGGTTCCTGCCGGGGCAGCGACGGCCGCAACTGCCGTGGCGGGCGCAGCGCTGTTGCTGGACGCACTGTTGCAGCCTGCAAGTGCGAGACTGCCAACGGTGAGAAGGGCTATGTGTTTGATCATGGTTTTACCTCGGTCTTGGGGAGTGATGCTGTCGAGACAGCTTTGAGCTTTGGTTCTAGCTGGTCATAAGTTGTGGTGGCGTCCGCAATCGTATCGTTGATGAAAAAGGTCGGCGTGCCCGGAATTTTGCGCACATTCCAAGCGTCTTGGGTCATCGCCAGAATTTTAGCTTGTGCGCCTTTATCGTTCAGGCATTGGTTGAGCTGAGCTGGTGTAAAACCGCGCTTGGCCATCAGCGCATACAATCCCGCGCCTTGCCCGATCATTTTGAGAACCGTTGCGTGATCGGCCTGTTGGAGTTTCGCTGTATCAAGCTTCTGACTGTTAGCCAGCCACGTCGGCTGCGTGGCCAGGAGCAGTTCCATGTTGCCAAAAAAGCGGCGTGTCCCGCCACAGCGCGCGAGCAGCGACGCGGTCAGATCAAACGGATCACGCACGGCATTGCGGACTTCATATACGACCTGGCCGTTCATCACATAGTCGCGCTTGAGTGGTGCGGCGCTTTCAGTTGTGAAGTGTGCGCAGTGCGAGCAGGTAAAGCTCATATATTCGACGAGGTGTACTTTGGCGCGTGGATTGCCGAGAACATACCCACCAAGTGCGGTCTCACTGGTCTGGAGCGCGGGCGGCTGGTGCGCCACCGGTACAGAACGCGCGACAAGCGGCGCGGCAAACGCGAGGGCTAGGAGCGCGAGTATAGACCTCATCAACTGATTTTCCCAATAAACGGAGGATTATTTGTGGCGACGCCGCGCGCAAGCGATTCGAGCACCGCTTTCAATTCAGGATCGGCGATCGATTTCAGACTATCGCCCAACTCTGCGGGCACTGCGACTAATTCCAGCTTCGGCTTAGGCGCAGCGCGCGGGGCGACGGCTCCCTGTTTTAACACCACTCTCGCAACCGCCGTGTAACCAAAGAATCGGTTCACGCGTTCGGTTATCTCGGGCAGAACATGCTGCATGATCACCGCGTGCGCCCCCGAAACAGTGAGTGTCAAAACGCCTTCAGCGCGCTTGCCGAAGGGGAAGCGCAATGATTCGGGCGCGGACACCTCGGCATAGCGTGGGCCAACAATCTCGCCCCACCGACTCACGATAGATGATTGGACAAAGCCAAAGCGCCGGAATGACGCGCCGCCAACGCTGGGCAGCATCTCCGCGACTGTGCGCGCACGACCACCCCTTGGTCGCTCTGGGCTCGGTGTGGTGTCTTTCGCTTTGCTCATCCGTCCATCTATGCCAGAGGCTTTGGGCTTAGTCGATATGCCAAAACCCATCGCACCCCTGCTGCTGAAATACTATGATGCTCACGCGCGCGTGTTGCCGTGGCGTGCCGCGCCAAATGGCGCACCGCCTGATCCGTATCGCGTGTGGCTTTCAGAGATCATGCTTCAACAAACGACGGTGGCCGCTGTGGTGCCGTATTTTGAGACCTTCATAGCACGTTGGCCGAATATCGCCGCGCTGGCGGCGGCGGATGATGCGGATGTGATGACCGCTTGGGCTGGTCTTGGATATTATTCCCGCGCACGCAATCTCCTGAAGTGCGTTCGCGTGGTTGTGGCGGAGCATAATGGCGTCTTTCCAGGCGATGAGGCGACCCTGATCACGTTACCCGGCGTTGGGCCTTATACGGCGGCGGCGATTGCGGCGATTGGCTTTGGCCAGCGCGCGGTTGTGGTGGATGGCAATGTCGAGCGGGTGATGGCGCGCTATCATGCGGTCACGACGGTTTTGCCGGCGGTGAAGGTGGAACTGCGTGCTCTGGCAACGTCCCACACGCCAGATGCTCGTGCGGGAGACTACGCCCAAGCGGTGATGGACCTAGGCGCTACGATCTGCACGCCGCGCGCGCCGAAGTGTGTGCTGTGCCCCATTGCTCAAGGCTGTGCCGGGAAAGCCGATCCGACCCGCTACCCCGCGCGCGCCGCCAAAACGCCGAAACCCCAGCGCACCGATACGGCGTATTGGCTGGAACATCACGGCTGCGTTTTTCTCCTCCGTCGCCCCCCCAACGGTCTGCTCGGTGGTATGCGCGCACTTCCGGTTGGGGAGCCACCGGTCAACGGTGCGTGGCGGGATGCCGGAACGATCCAGCACGTCTTTACCCATTTTGCCCTCACGCTATCTGTGCAAACGCTGCGCATCACAGCACCCGAATCGCTTGACGGCGAGTGGTGGCCCGTCGATGACATTGCCAACGCGGGTCTGCCGAGCCTGTTTTTGAAGGCCGCAGTTCGCGCGATGGAGAGTAACCGAGAATGACCCCGCAACGCCCCGGCTTTACTGGCTATCCGCTTGATCGCGTTGATCATATTCGTGCTGATGCGGAGGGCCTTGCCCCGCTGCTGAACGATTGGCGCGCGCGGGTGCTCAAATTGGAGGGGTTTGAGCCAGTCATTACATCGTCGGGTGGTCTGGAATGGGGATCACTCGCTGATGCGCCGGACGATGCTGCGCTCATTCTGCTCGGCTTGCATGAAACGAAGCCGCATTTTGCGGTGCTTCCTGCTCAGGCGGAAGGGGCAACGCTGTTCCGCTCGCCGCGCACGATGCAGGCTTTGGCGATACTTTCACCAGAAGAAATGGCGGTTTACGGCGCGGCCCGTAGCCTCATAGATTGGCACCTTCGGCATGGTTTTT
>JAYVZY010000391.1:0-2113 GCA_043782885.1 Sphingomonadales bacterium
TAACTCGCCAACTCAGACCACGTTCAACATGGGGCGGCAAGCGCAACGCGAAACCAACGCAAACCTTGATCTGACCTATCCGATCAATGCTGGTTTCGCCAAGCCAATCACGCTATCAGCCGGGTTGGAATATCGTAAGGAAACATATTCGCTCACCGCATCTGACTTCCAGGCCTATGCGCAGGGTGGCGCATCAGGTTATGGCGGCGTCAGCCCCAGTCAGGCTGGCAGCTGGAGCCAGAGCAACGTTGCAGTCTACGGCGGTGCAGAAACCGATATTACGTCGAACTGGACGATTGGCGCTGCGGGCCGCTACGAGCATTACAACACCTTTGGTGATGCCACGGTCGGCAAGATCAATACACGGTACGAGTTCATTCCCGGCTTCGCGATCCGCGGCACCGTGGGCACGGGCTTCCATGCGCCATCACCGGGTCAGCAGCACGATTCGACGCTGACTACCAATTTCGTCGGCGGCAACTCAATCCAGACCGGCACCTTCCCGACCGATAGCGCCGCTTCGCAGGTTTTTGGTGCGAAGCCATTGACGCCGGAGAAAGCGACCAACTACGGTATTGGTTTCACAGCGAAGCCGACAAAGGGTTTGTTGCTGACGGTCGACTATTATAGCATCAAGGTAAAAAATCGGATATTTATCTCGGAGTCCTATGGGGTTACCTCAGCGACTCTGACCGCCAACCCAGCGCTGGTATCAATTTTCGGTCCAGCGAACTTGTGCGTCGGTACATGCGATAATGTCAGCTTCTTCACCAACGGCCTCTCGACACTGACGACCGGCGTTGATGTGGTAGCAAGTTACGCTTTCCGGGCGCTGGAGGGTAATTTCAACCTGTCGCTGGCCTACAACCATAACAACAATAAGGTCAGCTCGTCGAATGCCAACGTGATCAACGGAGCCCAGATTGCCGACATTGGCAATCTGGCTCCGCACGACGTCGCACACTTCTCGGCAAATTACAGCAACGGCAAGTGGTCGATTACGGCGCGTGAAAATTATTACGGTTCGTGGATCAACGCGCTCGATTATGGCAACTCTGCGGGTACGAATGGCGCGAATAGCACGACTGCAAATCCGCTTCCCCCACTCCAGGTGTTCGGTGCCAAGGCCACAACCGACCTCGACGTGACCTACACTTTTGCTCAGAAATTGTCGGTTACTTTGGGTGCGAACAACCTGTTCAACACATTCCCAGACAAGCTCAACGCCAATTCGCAGACAATCTTCCCGATTACGGGTGGCGGCGGGGATGGCCAGGTTTATCCGCGTAACGGTGGACCGTTCGGCCTCAACGGCGGATTTTTGTATGCCCGTGTTGGTGTGAAGTTCTGATTATTTCAGAGCTGTGTTATCAAGGGGGGGCTTCGGCTCCCCCTTTTTTTTGGAGAGATGTATGCGCCGCTTAAGCTTGCACCTGATCGCAATCACCGTTTTCGGTCAAACTTCGGTGATGCTGTCGGCCGCCTCCCCGCTCCCCATTGCCGCCGAGCATGGCATGGTGGTCTCAGCGCACCATCTTGCGTCCAAAGCGGGCGTTGATGTGCTCAAGCATGGTGGCAATGCTGTCGATGCAGCGGTGGCAGTTGCTTATGCACTTGCGGTGACGTTCCCTGAAGCCGGAAACCTGGGCGGCGGCGGCTTCATGACCATCCGGTTTCACGATGGCCGCAAAACATTCATCGATTTTCGGGAGACCGCCCCGCACGCCGCCACCGCAACCATGTATCAAGATGCTCGGGGCAACGTGATCCCCGGCTTGAGCACGCGGGGTTATCTTGCGGCGGGTGTTCCAGGCACCGTTTCCGGTTTGGAGCTGGCGCGCATTAAATATGGGACACGCACGCGCGCTGTTCTGATGTCCTCTGCGATCCACCTGGCGCGCGATGGCTTCGTGCTCGATCAAGGCGATGCCGACATGCTCGCCGACGCTGCGGACGACTTTCGCAAGGATGCGCCCAGTGCGGGGACGTTCCTGACGCACGGCAGAGCAAAGCGCGCCGGAGACCGGCTCGTTCAGCCGGATCTGGCGTGGTCACTCTCCCTCATCGCGCGCGATGGGCCAAAGGCGTTTTACGGCGGCGATATTGCGCGGCG
>JAYVZY010000392.1:0-3271 GCA_043782885.1 Sphingomonadales bacterium
GAGGGCAATGCGCGGGAGATTAATGCCCTTAAGCAGCGCGATAGTCTCCGCGCGACGCTCATCTCCTCGATCGGGCATGATTTGAAAACGCCGCTGACGTCAGTGGTCGCAGCAGCGGATGCGCTCGCGGCCGAACATGGAAACTCACCCACCGCAACGATGCTGAAGGCCGAGGCGCGGCGATTGCGGCGCGTGTTTGACGATCTCGTGGAGATGACGCGGATCGAGGCCGGCGCGCTCGTGGTGCGCCATGAAGCGACCGACTTGACCGACGCCGTTGCGGCGGCCGCTCAGGATTTGAAGGCAGAACTCGCGCATCACAAGCTCGTCCTTGATGTGCCTCCGGCGCTCCCGCTGGTGGAAGCCGACCCGCGCATGTTGCATCATATCCTCATCAATCTGCTTGGCAATGCCTCTAAATTCGCCCCCGCGCAGAGCCGCATTACGCTGAGCGCGCGGCGGTTGCCGGATACGGTCACGCTCGCGGTGCTTGATGAGGGGCCGGGGCTCCCGCAGGGCCGCGAGACCAACCTTTTTGAGCGCTTTGCGCAGGTCGATGGCGACGATATGAGCGGCGGCACAGGCCTTGGCCTTGCCATCGTGAAGGGATTTGCCGATGCGCAAGGTCTGCTCGTCCGCGCGGAGAGCCGGAGCGAGGGCGGTGCAGCGTTCACCCTCATCTGGCCGGCGCAACTCGTTCGCTCCGGCCTCGTCGGCGTTGGGTCGGTCGCATGACCCGCGAAATTCTCATTGTGGACGACGAAACCGCCATTCGGCGCTTGGTGCGGGGCGCGGTGGAGCGCGCTGGATACGCAGTTGCCGAGGCGATTGATGCGTCGTCCGCGCTGAACGAAGCAAGGCGCAATCATTGTGATTTGGTTCTGCTGGACCTTGGTTTGCCCGACCGCGACGGGCTTGAACTGGTCCCATTACTCAAGGCGCTGAACCTCAGCGTGATTGTGCTGACCGCGCGCGACGCGACGGCTGAAAAGGTGGCCGCCCTCGATCTTGGTGCCGACGATTACGTCGTTAAGCCGTTCGATACTGATGAACTCCTCGCCCGCATCAGGACCGCACTTCGTCACCGCGCGATGCAAAGCGGTGGCAGCGAGAGCATCACGATAGGCGCCTTAACCATCGATATTGCTGCCCATAAGGTGAAGCGCGCGGCGAGCGACGTCTATCTGACGCGGAAGGAGTTCGCGGTTCTCGCCGAATTGGCGCGCCATCCCGGGCGCGTTATCACGCATGGACAGTTGCTCAAGTCGGTATGGGGACCGGCGCATATCGACGATGTCGAATATCTGCGCGTCGCGGTGCGTGGGTTGCGGATGAAGTTGGAAGACAACCCCGCTAGCCCGACCCTGATCATCAACGAGCCGGGCATAGGATACCGGCTGGTGGGGTAGGTCATTTTTCGCGGCTTGGGGTTTCGTGACGTCGCATAAAATTTGAGCGTTTCATGGCAAAGCTTGTTCCATTCGACCTATAACGCGAACTTAGCTGTCGTTCCCAAGACTGAGTTTTATGCGGGTGAACGAATGGCGGCTCTAGCCAAGCGCCCACCGAAAAGGAGACTATCGGGAACGTCAACATTGCAGACATGTCACATAAAGCCTCAATCTGAACCTGCCCGACCTAGCTCTTCGGCGCCGGAAATATTGTACCAAGTACGAACGTTGCTTAGTCGCCAATCGACAGGCCGAAATCGTGTTCCATCCCCAAGCTGTACTCATGCTGTATTATTTTGCGAGCAGCGGGCTTTTTCGCCGGTGTCGTGTTTGACTGATATGGTGTGCGCTCGGCTTCCTTCAATCGTACAGTGTTTGGTGCGCTCATAACTGCCAACAGGCGCGTAGCATGTGTGGCAGGAGTTATTTTTGCTCGGCTTCTATCACTTGAAAGCATGGCATCAACCTCACGCTTTTCGGCTGTGAACTCTTTGAGCGATTGCTGAATCTGGAAGATCGCATGCGCGTCGTCGGTCAGCTGGGCGAAGTTCGACCGGAACTGATCGGACGCATTTTCGGCGCATCGAAGACCAAGAAACTTTGTCTGCACGAGCCATTCGGGGTGATCCGAAAGCTCATCGAGCACATTCGAAATTGCGTTGTTCGGCTCGAGAATGTCGGCCACTTTGAGCTTGTCGTTACGATCTTTGCGCAGTCGAACATGCGCTCGCCGAGTTCGTTCAATCAGGTCGGCTAAGTCCAGATAAACCTGTGGATCGCGAAATATGTCGCGCACAAAAGGCGGGGCTAAGCTGCTGACAGGCTTCAGGTTATAGCGATCGAAATCGACAACCGTCGGATTTTCAGAGAAACATTCGACGATCTGTTGAAAATCATCAGCCTTATGGCGTTGGCGCGCCGCACCATGATCAGCGGAAGTATGGGCCACTTCGATTTGATGTGCGATCAGGTTCGCCACGTCGAGAGCGAGCGTGTTGCCTCCCTTCGTCACGGCATTGCGGACCTCATACATGGTTTCGGCCAAGCGCGGCGACCGCAAAAATTCTTCTAGTTTAGGTCGTAAAGGTGCGGGAGCTGATGCACTGACCACAGTGCCTGATGGTTCCAGGTAATAAGGATGTTGCGCAACAATCGCAAAAATCGATGCCTCAGCTTGAGTGATCTCGCGTGGCGGGTTCGCCATGGTTGGCGCGGAAGGTCCTGAAGGCGCGGGCTTCACGTTAAACGGCGCTTCCGTAAGTGTGATACGACCCGCATCGCTTCCTGATCCGCTCGTGTCCGTTTTGAGTGGCGTCGGCAAGGTTATAGGCGACGGAGCACCCATGATTTTGATGGGCGGTGTAAAGTTAGCAGCAGGGTGCATGCGTTCCTGTGCGCTGGCCGTTTGCGATGAAGGCGCGACGTGTTGCGGCTCTGATTTCGGTTCAATTTGCTGGCGCGGCGCTGGTCTTGCGGGCTCTGGATCTGCTTGATGCGTTTGCACAATCTGAGCATTTTTCAGCTGGATTTCGCGTCGCTGCTGAGCAGCGCGCATCGCTTGTTCAACCTCAGCAACAAGAGAAACACCAGGAATAGTGGCGGATTTAGGTAGTGCCGACGGCATTACATGCGTAGATATTGAGGCGATATTACTGAGCGGACGCGACGCGTGAAGCGGACCAAGTTCAGGCAGTAATGGGCGTGTGACGGCCAGCTCGATGACCGGGAAGTTGCTGTGCTGAGTGCCGGCATGAGATAATGACGAGATCTTCAGCGATGCCGCGTGTGCCGGGAGTGCCTGCAAAATGATGGGCTTTGTA
>JAYVZY010000393.1:0-2285 GCA_043782885.1 Sphingomonadales bacterium
CCGCGCGTGATCTTGAAGGTGAAATTCTTGATAATCGGCCGCTCACCGAACGATTTGTTCACGCCCTCGGCCACAATCACTTGCTTGGTGCGCACGTCATCGGTGCCGATGCTGAGCTTGGCGGTGCCTTGCGGCCCGAGCATTGCCGCGCGTTGGGCACGCATCTCGCCCAGTTTTGCGAGCCGCCCCTGATTGCGCTTGCGCCGCGCCGTCACGCCGCGTTCGAGCCAATGGAGTTCGAGCTTGAGCTTGGCATCCAGCTTCTCGGCGGCGCGCGCTTCCTCTGCGTAGATTGTCTCCATCCACGCCTCAAATCCGCCGAAGCCGATCTCAGCACGACGGATAGCGCCGCGATCGAGCCACAACGTTTGCCGTGTGAGCCGCGTCAAGAACGTTCGGTCATGGCTGATCGCGATAAACGCGCCTTTGTATCGGCCGAGCCACGTCTCCAGCCACTCAATCGCCGCGAGATCGAGATGGTTGGTCGGCTCATCGAGCAGCAGTACATCGGGGTTTTGGGCACACGCACGCGCGATGGCGGCGCGGCGGCGCTCGCCTCCCGATGCGGTGGTGGCCTCGCGGTTGAGATCAATGCCGAGCTGATCGGCAATCGCCTCCACCTCATACGCTTGCGGCGCATCGTCGCCATGCAGCGCAAAATCGCGCAATGTCGCGAATCCGGTAAGCGCCGGGTCTTGCTCTAAAAGCACAACCTGTGTGCCCGGTACGATGACGCGCTTGCCCTTGTCGCAGTCGATTTTATTGGCGAGCAGCTTGAGCAACGTCGTCTTGCCCGCGCCGTTGCGCCCAATCAACGCGAGCCTGTCACGCGGCTGAATGTAAATATTCAGGTCTTGAAACAACCAGCCGGAACCCTGAACGAGGCTGAGATTTTCATATGCGAGGATCGGTGCGGCCATGAGCGGGCCGATAGGGGGAAGGGCGTGGATTGGCAAGGCGAGTGGCGCACGCTAAGGCCGCCCCATGCTCTATAACCATTTCACCGAACAGTTGAACCTTATCCTCGATGCGCTGGAGGCTGAGGGGGCATTGCCACCAGCTCTCAACCGCGCGAACATTACGGTGGAGCCGCCGCGTGATCCGTCACACGGTGATCTTGCGACCAATGCCGCTATGGCGCTCGCGAAACCTGCGGGCACGAACCCGCGCGCGTTGGCGGAACTGCTCGTCCCCAAATTAAGTGCGCTGCCAGAAGTGGCGCGCGCAAGCGTGGCTGGGCCGGGGTTCATCAATCTGTTCCTGCACGACGCGGTATGGCGCGATGAGCTGACCGCGATCACCACGCATGGCACGAATTACGGCCGCTCCGCGATGGGTGCGGGCAAGCGCGTGAACGTTGAATATGTCTCCGCCAACCCCACCGGCCCGATGCACATGGGGCATTGCAGGGGCGCGGTGGTCGGCGATGCGCTGGCGTCGTTGCTGGAATATGCGGGCTATGCCGTAACGCGGGAGTACTATGTCAACGATGCGGGCGGGCAGGTCGATGTCCTCGCGCGCTCTGCCTATCATCGGTATCTCGAGGTCTTTCTCTTAGTAACTGGTGTAATCCCTGAGGGCTTTTATCCGGGAGACTATCTGATTCCCGTTGGAAAGGCGATGGTAGCAAAATACGGCGACCGTTTCGTTAAACTGGACGAGAGTGAGTGGCTTCCAATTTTTCGCAGTGAAGCGGTCAGTGCAATGTTGGAGCTTATCAAGGCTGATCTAGCGCTGCTCGGCATTCACCATGATCTGTTCGCCTCGGAAGCCGCAGTGCAAGCCGCCAAGCTACCCGAGGCCGCCGAAGCGACGCTTCGCGCGCGCGACCTGATCTATGATGGTGAGTTGGAAGCGCCCAAGGGCGAGGTTGATCCTGATTGGGAGCCGGTGACCCTGCCGCTGTTCCGCTCTACCCAATTCGGCGATGATCAAGATCGCCCGATCAGGAAATCCAACGGCGGATGGACATATTTTGGCGCGGACATGGCCTATCATTATCAAAAAGCGCAATCGGCAGACATGCTAATCGACATATGGGGCGCTGATCATGCCGGCACCGTCAAGCGGATCAAGGCGGCGGTGGCGGCGCTCACCGAGGGTAAAACGCCGTTTGATGTGAAGCTTGTGCAAATGGTGCGGCTGCTCGACGGTGGTGAGCCGGTAAAAATGTCAAAGCGCTCTGGCAACTTCGTGACACTTGCGGATGTGGTAGAGCGCGTTGGTAAAGATGTCGTCCGGTTCACGATGCTCACCCGCAAAGCCGATGCGCAGATGGATTTTGA
>JAYVZY010000394.1:0-4618 GCA_043782885.1 Sphingomonadales bacterium
AAGTCCGACGCTATGGCGATCGGGATCATGATCGAGGCGCAATTTAGGTGAGCGGGCTCGCTGACGCCCCAGGCGCGGGCGCTCGACGATGACCTTGAACATATCTGAACGCATTTCGTGGTTCCTTGTTGTCGAGCGGGTGCGATCTGATTTTGGGCCGCACCCGCCTGTTCTTGTGCTGTGACTATGCTGCTTGCGCCGCTGCAAACAAATCGCTCGCAGCCCGCGCCTGGCCAGAGCGCTGCGGTATGACCAACGCGCTGGGCGCGCGTCGCAAGCCGCCCAATACACCCTCATGGTGTGATCCATCACTCTGGTGGTCACGGTCATACGGTGGCAGCGCCACTGCCGCCCCACCAGCGCCACCCGGCGAAGGCTTCTCGGGCGGTAATGCAGCAAGCAGAGACAAATCATCATCCCCCATTTTCGGAAGCCGATCCGATTTGTGACGGTTGCAGGGTTGGCAGAGCACCTCCAAATTGCTTGGATCATGGGTGCCGCCTTTGGCGCGCGGCATGATATGATCGACTTCGAGTGCAACCCCGGGTTCCGACGTGCAATCTGGATTTTGGCAGCGATAATTGTCGCGCACCAAAATCATGCGGCGCAATTCAGAGCCAACACCGCGACTGAGCGGGGCAGGGATGATCGGCGGTGTGGTGTTGGGCCGCCCCGCGTCGCGCCAAGCGAGATAGGCGTTGAGCGCGTCACTCCATTTGCCAAACCGCCGCTCATACGTTGTGTAGTGATATTTTGAGAGCGGCTGCTTGAACTTATGACTTGATGCCTGCTTTCCGACGCGCCGAAAAACCATATCGATATTTTCGAGCAATTCGCTATCAGGCACATTATAATGTCGTTCGCTGACCAGCCCAGCCAGTGATAGGGCGTTGTCCCACCCATGCAAGCGGCGACCGACATGCGAGGTGCTATATTTGCTGTGAAGCAAATACTGACCTTGGGTGAGGTAACTCACACCAAGCAGGGCCGCAACGCGGCGGATATCATCGACAATTTGCGCATCGGTTGTATTGCGCTCGCGAATTTTAACAGTTATTTCCATTTCACAGTCCTTTAAATGCCGAGCCTGGCGCAAGCCAGACACGGCGTGGGTTGTAGGGAGCCGGATGTGGAAGTTGATTGGCGTCTACACCACCTCCGGCACCCCGATGATAAGAGGCACGGCAACGCCGCAGAGAAATCCGCACACAGATCATCGATCGCCAAAACAGCGTTTTTTATCAAAGGCTTATCGTGGGAAGTTACGATCAGCTATGTATGAAGAGGTTCTCAAGCCTCGACCTTGGAACTACCCAAGGCTGTCATTATTATGCGCACATTCGGCGGAGCACGCAAGCGCAATTATAACGTCAATGCCTTTTTTATGTGCAGGCATGGCTTAGGCTGGATTGGGCCGCAAAAAGCCCTAAAATACGTCATATATGATGGCAATTTGTCGGTGCATCATATTTTATAGCGATCCATATAATCAACGCATTCGTAATGTTTATAGCGTACGCAATGATTCGACGTGTCGCGAATCGTCGCGCAAACTAATCAGAGAGTGAACGTGAATGCAGCCGCGCCAGATCAGAAACCGTCGCCGATTGCTCGATGCCGCGCGCGCAGCGTTGGTGACCGAAGGCTATGGCGGTGCCGGGGTCAATGGCATAGCAAAAACCGCCAAGCTGACCATTGGTGCGCTCTACAGCCATTTTGCCACCAAGCAGGCGTTGTTTGAAGCCGTTGTTGCCGATGTCTACGACATCGGCTGTGCACAGGTTCATCAGTTGCAGAGCGAGTGCGGCGCTGAATGGCCGAACGCTTTTGTTGATCGAGCACTTGCAATTGATCCGCCGACCGATTGGCTCGTCGGTCCGCTACTGTGCAGTATTCATACCGATGCCGCGCGCAGTTCGTTCGCAGCCCAGCAGGCTGTCGATGCGGGCCTGACAAACCTGCTGCTGGTGCTCGCCGCAGGGTTATCCGATCATGATACACAAAGGGCACGAGTGCTGATCACCATCGTCCTTGGCGCACAGAGTATTGCGCAAGCGTGTGCCGATAAGACCATCGCCGCGCAGGGATTGGCTGAAGCCCGAGAGATGTGCAGGCGACTGTTGGTCTGAGTAGATTTGAAATCCATTTGGTTGATCTTGCCCCTCGTCACGAATTCTCGCATAGAGTGCGGGCCATACGGTCAATCTCTGGTGCCAAGCGTGACTTACCCCACGCACACCAATATCGATTTGTCGGCGGCCGGGTGGCCGTTCCATGTCCAGGGCTTGCCTAAAAGGACGGCGCTCTGACTATGTACAGAGTTCTCAACCCCGGCTTCTCGCCTTGCGATTGTCAGTCACGGCGATTAAACTGGCTCAAGCCCTGCCGGATTAGTTAATCCGGAAGGGTTGACTGGGCAGAAGGCCCGTCGACAGCAGCGGTATCTGTGGCCTCAAGTCCCAGATGTGCGCGGCAGATGGCATCAATGGCTTTGCCGAGTGCGGCCACCCGTTCGGACAGCCAGACCAATTCCTCATTACTGATGTCGAATGCAGGCGAATAGCGCGCATCGATATACGCGCGCTTGAGCTTCTCGAACCGGCGCCGATCCGCTTTTAACGCGCGCGGCCAGACCGGGCGCAGCTCAGGGCAACGCGCCTCGGCCATATCACGCAATTTGGTGAGCACATGCGTCTTCGGGCTGTGCAGGGTGAACACCAGCAGCACAGTATGGTAATAACGCTCAACGGCTTGGTGGAGGTTGAAAGCGGCAAGCTTGACCTTTTTGCGTTGATGATTGTGGTTAGCGTTTTCCTCAAAATCTGCTGCACTCTCAAACCAGTGCCGATAATAGCCGAGCGCGTGCGCATGCGCCTCTTCTTTGGTCAAGTTTTTCGGCGTGACCAATACCGCGCCATCATCGTACAGCACTATACCGTCCGCGACGATCTCGGTGAAGAAATACCTTCCTTCAGCCAATTGCGTGTTGAGGTCGTCGAGCGAGTGATAAATCGGGTTGACGAGTGTGCGCAATCTGGTGCCCGCCGATTGTGCCGACAGCAGCTCGTTCTCAACATCCAGCCAAAACTCTACCACGTCGGTAAGCTGCTCATGGCTGACCACAACCAGCAGGTCGAAATCGGAGAAATACCGACCGCGCTGATCCTCAACCCAGTCACCGCGCGCGTAGCTGCCAAACAAGATGATCTTGTGGATGTGGCCCGCACGGATGTGTGGCGCGGTACGATGCGCGAGCGACCGCGCAAAGCCCTCGCGCATCATTTCCACAACAAAGCCAAGCTCGTCGCGCTTCGATTGCGGGAGATAGGCGAGGCTGGTTTTCATATTCGGCGGCCACTTTCGCCGTCGCTTGTGGCAACGTCAATCCTTTGTGCCGATGGCCTTGCAAACTGCCTCATCCTGACATCGGATGGGGCCGGAACATGCATAACACCAATCACAGTTTCAACAGGGCGCGCACCTTGGCCTGAACCTCGGCAAGGATTTCGGACTTAACGGTGCCCTTGTGCGTCGCTCGTCGGGCACGCCAATCGAGGTTTTTGATCTGGTCGGCCAGAACCACGCTCGGCGGGTCCTGGCTGACAAGCACTTCGAAGACATAGTTTTTGATCTTGGATGACATTGGGCAACATATAAGCATACCGCGCTGCTCATTATAGCGCGCAGGAGACATCACCAAGGCGGGGCGATGGCCTGCCTGTTCATGTCCGGCTTGAGGATCAAATTCGACCCAGATAATGTCGCCAATGTCCGGCACCCATTTGGCCATTACCAAACTTCATTACCAACGGGTGCGCCGAAATCAACGTCATCATGAAACGTCTCGGGCTTCATCTCTGCCAGAAGCGCGTCCAAGTCATAGACCGGAGCGGAAATCGGCTCGATGACGATGCAACCTGCCTCCACGCGAATATCGACCGCCTGATCAATATGCATTGCGGCCGCCGAAATGATCGACGAGGGAATGCGCACCGCTGCGCTGTTGCCCCACTTCTTTACCTGCATCTGCATGGACTTATCCTTTGATTCGATTTGCTCTTGATAGTGGGTGATGAGGCATGTGTCCACATTTGTATATACACAATCGGCATTCACATAGCCCTTTTCGGCAAAAGCGGAACCACCGCCCGCGCTGCCAACTCTTCCAATCCATCGGTTATCCAGTGCGTATAATTTTTCTCGATCAGTGTGACGGTGGTGTTGTGCATGGCCGCAACCATACGAATCGGCAGTTGCCGCCTTATGCCGCGCACGATTGAAGAATGGCGCAACGCATAAGGAAGAATGTCGGGCAAGCCAGCGGCGGTTCGTATTGCGTGCCAGCCGCGCGTCATCTCAGACGGGTATTGCCAAGGTCGGTATTGACCACGCTCCCATTTCGTAGGCTCAACCTGAATATGCACCCAATGGTGAAGCAATTTATCAGTCGCTCGTCGGCCTTCAATGATCGGTTTCAGCATATCGATGATATCTTCGCCGACCTGAACGGGCGTATGCCCTGCGACTTGGTTTTTTTCCTTTGAACGAATTTGGCACCATCAGCCGAAATTGTTCCACCTGAACATCACGCACCTGTCGGGTAGACCAGCGTACGCAG
>JAYVZY010000395.1:0-4758 GCA_043782885.1 Sphingomonadales bacterium
GCGGAAAAAAGTTTGATACGCATGAGCTGTCCTTATTCGGTGGGTTGCGCTCGGTGTAACACGGCTGTTAATTGCGGCAACCTTGTTTTAACATGAATAGGCTAGTGTGCAGCGGATGCATATCTCTCACCCCCTTTCCACCACTTCGCCGGACAGCCGCTTTCTTGGGCTGCCGCGCTGGGCCGCGCGCTCAGTTTTGGCTGCGCTCACGCTGTTGATTGGCTATGGCCTGCTCACCACGCTCGTGAGCTACCACCCGCCCGCGCCAAACGCCAAGATGGCCGGAAATCCGGCTTCGCTCGACATGATGCTGTATCGTGGCATTGCCGAGCGCGTTGCGAAGGGTGAGAGCTATTACACCGCCGCAGTAAGCGAGCACCGTGCGCGCGGTTTCCCGTTGCGTCCGTTTGTGACGGTGCGGCCGCCGTTGCTCGCGACGTTGATTGGCACCTTTGGTGAGAGCGCAATGGCGTGGGCGTTGCGCGCGCTCGCGCTGCTCACACTGCTGAGCTTCGCGACCCGGTTTGAGTCGGTATTGCCAGATTTGAGATTGCGGCTCGCTGCCCTGATATTGCTCACGGGGGGGCTCGTGATTTTTATCAGCCCCGGAATGGCGATGCTGCACGATGTCTGGGCGAGCATACTCATCACCCTCTCGCTCGCGATCTACCCTTACGAGGGGCGCGACAAAGCTCAACGATCGGCACCGCTCTGGATAGGCTTAGCGATAGTGTTAGGGGTGACAGCGGCGATCATGCGCGAGCTGTGCATGCCTTATCTGCTCGCGATGGCTGCTGCCGCGCTCTATGAGGGGCGTAAGCGCGAGGCGGCGGCTTGGAGTCTCGGGCTTGTTATCGCCGTCGCCGCGTTGGCGGTGCACGCCTATCGGCTGTCCTTCTTGGTCAATGCGCACGATGGCCACTCCCCAGGCTGGGCATCGGCGGGCGGCTGGCACTTTATCATCGAAATGCTCGATCTTGGCTCATTGTTCCGAATTGTGCCCCGGCTCGCGGTCGTTAGCCTCGTCCCGCTGGCGTTCATCGGATGGATTGGCTGGCGACACGGTTTTGCGCTGCGCGTATCGCTCTGGATTTGTGGGATGACGGCGGCCTTCATGCTGGTGGGTCGGCCTGATAATTTTTACTGGGTTACACATATTGCCATCTTGCTGCCGATGGGGCTTGCCTTTGCGCCACGTGCGGTGCTGACATTGGCCCGCGCCGCGCGATGAATGTCGGCAACTCAGCGTTAAGGTAACCGCGTTATGCTGCACCTATGAATCACTTTATGGTCTTTGTTGCACTCGGCCTCGGCGCCATTGGCATGGCTGGATGCCATAGCGGAGCCAAACAGAAGAGCGTTGAGGTACTCGATAAGGAGTTGACCAGCGCAGATGCCGGCGACCCCGCCATAAAAAGTGCGCTAGAGGATCAGATTATGGTCGATCCACAACTCGCCTCAAAGGCCAATGCACACAGCATTCGTCCGCCAGATGAAGCCTATGGCGCGCCGTTGCCTCCTTCTCAGCGCCATTCAGCGGCCACCAGTGATGTGCCAAGCACGCTCGGACAAAAGGCTTATGCCAAGCTGCCGCCAGCATCCACGGGGTGCAATATGGCGGTCGGATATTCAGCGGTTTGGGCGACGAAGCTGCCAGATGACGTGCCGATCTACCCGCAAGGTCATGTCCGTGAGGCAGCGGGGAGTGACACGGCGGGCTGTCATTTGCGGGTTGTGAGTTATGCGAGTTCAGCGCCGCAACAATCGATCGCCGATTTCTACACCACGTACGGCAGGCAAGCGGGGTATGCCGTGACGCAATCGCAGGATACACTCAATGGCAAGCGCGCGAAGGACAATGCGATGTTCAGTATCAGCCTGACCCCGTCTACCAACGGCGGCACCGACGTGGATGTGGTGAGCAACGCCGGGCGCTGACCGTTAAGACGCGGCTCGTCTCTTCTCGCGCAACGGGCTGATTGTTCGTGTCAAAGCACCTATCGTTTCATTGAATAACGGGCGGAAGTGCGCCACATATGCGATGAGCTCGGCGGGCGGAATTCGTAGTTCCACACAATCGCGCGCTGAATATTCTACATGCGCCGCGAGCTTGGCCAAGCGGTGGCCACCAAAATGCAGCGCCTCACCTTTGATACAATGCGCGGGGAGCACGAGTTGTGCTGCGCTCATCTCTCGGATCGCGTTTTCGGCGAAGGTAATTGAGCGCTCGCCATCTTCAATCAGATAACCGAACGCCCGATAAAAATTCGCCCCAAGCACAGTGCGGGTGCGTTCAAACACGGCCCAATCAACAAGCGGTTCTGATGCAAAGTTCATATTTCTGCCCCACAGTAGCGTCGTTTCCACGACTTTTCCTAAGGCGATATGTCTTAAGGCTTTATGCGTTATTGCTCCGGAGTGGAGCAAGGTGAAACCCCTCTCCTAGCGCAGTTGGCGTTCTTTGCAGGATCAACCCACGCTCAATAGCGAAGGCGGCGAGCTCGGCTGGGGCAATGGGATCGTCGGTGACGATGATGACCGATTCGGCCGCACGCAATGCCTTGGCCGCCCGCAACACGGGCCAGGGACAGCGCATCCCCCGCGTATCTATCAGGGGTGTATCAATCAGATTTACTGGTGTCATACGGGTTCTTGGCAGAGCGCAACGTGAGCCGCACGGGCACAGCACCAAAGCCCAATTCGCGGCGGATGCCGTTGACCAGGTAGCGCCGATAGCTCTCTGGCAGTTGCTCCGTTCTGGTGCCAAAGATCACGAAACTTGGCGGGCGTGTCTTGATTTGGGTGATATAGCGCAGCTTGATCCGCTTGCCACCGGGCGCGGGCGGCGGGTTGGCTTCGATGGCGGTCTCAAACCAGCGGTTCATCTTACCCGTGCTCACCCGCTGGCTCCACGCCTCACGCGTATCGAATGCTGCCTGCATGAGCTGATCAACGCCCTTGCCGGTGGCGGCAGAAATTGTGAGCAGCGGAACGCCGCGTACTTGCGAGAACCCCTCTTCCAGTGCGGCGCGCACACCCTGAAACAGGCTGGAACCGCGCTCGGCCACATCCCATTTATTGAGCGCGATAACGAGCGCGCGGCCTTCGGAGAAAATCTGATCGGCAATGCGCAAATCCTGCGCTTCCAGCCCGCGTGTCGCATCGAGCAGCAACACAACAACTTCGGCAAAATCAATCGCGTGCTTGGTATCTGCGGCAGAAAGGCGTTCGAGCTTGTCCTCAACCTTTGATTTTTTGCGTAAGCCCGCTGTATCAATTAGCCGCACCTCGCGCTTGCCCGCATCAGGGCTGGCCCAATGCCAATCGATGGTGATCGAATCGCGGGTGATGCCCGCTTCCGGCCCGGTGATCATTCGGTCTTCGCCCAGCATTTGGTTGACGAGCGTTGACTTCCCGGCATTCGGGCGGCCGACGATGGCGAGCTTGAGCGGGGCGTAGGGATTGTATTCGCCGTCGAGATCGACTTCGATCTCGTCTTCCACCGCGAAACCCTCAATATGGGGGCGCAGTGACTCGAAGAGATCGACCAATCCCTGCCCGTGTTCGGCGCTGAACGGGATAGGATCGCCGAAACCAAGCCGGAACGCCTCGTTGACGCCCGCCTCTTGATCGCGCCCCTCTGCTTTATTGGCAAGCAGCACGACCGGCGTTTTCGAGCCGCGCAGCCAGCGCGCTATCTCAGTATCCAGCGGCAATATCCCCGACCGCGCATCGACAACGAACAACGCGACGTCGGCAGAATCCACCGCCGCCTGCGTTTGCGCGCGCATCCGGCCCGGCAAGGTCTGCGGATCATCTTCCTCAAAGCCCGCCGTATCAACAATCCGGAACTTCAACCCGATCAGTTCGGCATCGCCCTCACGCCTGTCACGCGTAACACCGGGGCGGTCATCGACCAGCGCGAGCTTCTTGCCGACGAGTCGGTTGAACAGCGTTGATTTACCAACATTGGGTCGCCCGATGATGGCGACCACGGGGAGCGCGGCAGCCACCGTACGGCCCCGCTATCGCCAAGCGGTCAAATGACCGGCATTATCGAGCGTGTAGAGCATGTTGTTTGCGACAATCGGCGCAAAGCTTGTCGGGCCTGAGCCGCGACCCATTGAGTTCAGCGATCCATCGCCCGGATTGACGTTGGCGATCTGGCCCTCGGTGCTGGTCAGGATCAAGCGCCCTCCTGCCAAAACGGGGCCATACCAACGGATCACCGCCTTATCGGCCTTGTTCTTGACAAAATGTGGAAGCAGCAACGTCCAGCGGATTTTGCCGGTCGCGCGGGCGATGCAGTGGAGCTTCGCATCGTCCGTCACGGCAAACACCCACTCGCCCGCAACCCAAGGCGTGGCAAGACCCGCGATGTTAATTTCCCAAATGCGCTGTCCCGTAACGAGATCAACGCTGACCATCCGTCCGCCCGCGCCAATCGCAAAAACGCGGCCACGGTCGATCACCGGATCGGCATCAATATCCGAAAGCGCCGCAACGGACGTCGACATACTGGTGCGCGACAGTGCATCACCCCACAGTGAGCGGCCATTTTCATAACGATACGCATTAAGCTCGCCGGAGGAGAATCCTTGCACAACGGTGCCCTGACCGATTGCCGGCGATGCCGCGCCAAACACCCCAGCCACTTCCAACGATGCTGAAGACGACCATTCGATGTTGCCGTCGGCTGCCTTGAGCGCGAACAACTGGTTGTCCTGGCTCGTCACATAAATGTTGCCGTTCCCGATG
>JAYVZY010000396.1:0-9323 GCA_043782885.1 Sphingomonadales bacterium
TGAAGGCGGGCGACCGGATTTTGCTTTCCACGCTGGAGCATCACTCGAACATCGTGCCGTGGCAGTTGCTGCGGGATCGTGTGGGGATTGAGATTGATGTCTGCCCGCTTACACCCGATGGCCAGATTGATTTGGATGCCGCCGCGCGCATCCTCACCCCCGCGCACAAACTGGTCGCGTTCGCGCATATCTCGAACGTGCTCGGGAGCGTGCTTGATGCCAAGCGCGCCGCGACGTTGGCGCATGATGTGGGGGCGAAACTGCTGCTCGATGCGTGTCAATCGGTGCCGCATAGCCGCGTGGTTGTGACTGCGCTCGATGCGGATTTCATCGTGTTCTCCGGCCACAAGCTGTATGGCCCGACAGGCGTGGGCGTTTTGTGGGCGCGAGCGGAAATCTTGGACGCCATGCCCCCTTATCAGGGTGGCGGGGCAATGATTGATCGTGTCTCGTTTGAACGTACCACCTACGCGCCCGCCCCGCAACGCTTTGAGGCGGGCACGCCGATGATTACTGAGGTGATTGGGCTGGCGGCGGCGATTGAGTATGTCGAGCGCATCGGCATGGACGCCATCGCAACGCATGAGGGCGAACTGGTGAAGGCCACGCGCGATGCGCTCCGCCAGATCAATAGCATCACACTTTATGGGCCGGAGGATGCGGCAGGAATTGTATCTTTCAACATGCAGGGGGTGCATCCGCACGACATCGGCACTATCTTGGATGAAGAGGGCGTGGCGATCCGCGCGGGCCACCATTGCGCGCAGCCACTTATGGCGCATCTCGGCGTAGATGCCACGGCGCGCGCGAGTTTTGGGCTGTATAATGATATGGATGATGTCGCGGCGCTGGTGCGCGGACTTGAACGGGTGAAGAAGGTGTTCGGATGAGCGAGATTAAGATTGAAGAGGTAACCTCGGTGGCAGCGCCGCCTAAGGCGCGGGTCGAGGGATCGACTGCGGCCGATGTGGCGCGCCGCGTGGATTATCTGGAGGGCTTTCTTGCCGCCAAGCCCGCCGTTGCCGATCCGAACGCGCCCGATGGTGAGCTGTATGAGGCGGTCATCACCGCACTTAAAGAAATTTATGATCCCGAAATTCCGGTCAATATCTATGATCTCGGGCTGATTTATGGCGTGGAGGTCGATGAGGGCCATGTGACCGTCACGATGACGCTCACCACGCCACACTGCCCGGTAGCCGAATCGATGCCCGCCGAGGTCGAAATCCGCGTGGGTGCGGTGCCCGGAGTCGGCAATGCCGAGGTCAATCTCGTCTGGGATCCGCCTTGGGATATGGAGAAGATGACCGATGAGGCGCGGCTTGAAATGGGGATGCTGTAATGATTGAAACAGTCCGCGCCGACTATCGTAACCCCGCGCACGCGGCCGCCGTCGTCGCGCTACTCAACATCTATGCCAGCGACCCGATGGGCGGAGGCGAACCGCTCTCCGATGACGTGTGCGAGGCCTTGCCGCCGGGTTTGGCAAACTGCCCAACCGCTTTCTCCGTTTTAGCTTATGATGCCCACCAGCCTGTCGGTCTAGCTAATTGCTTTTTTGGGTATTCGACGTTTGCCGCAAAGCCACTTGTCAATATCCATGACATGGTGGTGGTGCCGGAAGCGCGGGGAACAGGCGTTGTCGATGCGATGTTTGATGCTATCGAATCAATCGCGCGTGCAGAGGGCGCGTGCAAGGTTACGCTTGAGGTGCTGAGCGGCAATGACCGAGCCAAGGCCGTTTATGCTCGGCGCGGTTATGGCGATTATGTGCTCGATCCCGCTATGGGTCACGCCATCTTCTGGCAGAAAAGGCTAACGGCATGACGATAACGACCACGGAGCGCCCTGCTCGCAAGCCGCGCCCAGCCGCGCTCATCCTGACGTCCGCTGCCGAGATGCGGATTGCGAAGCTGATGGCAGATGCGCCCAGCGGCACAATCGGCGTCAAGCTCTCTACCCCGAAGCGCGGTTGTTCGGGGCTCGCTTATTCTGTAGATTACGTGTCCGAAGCCGTTCCATTCGACGAGTGCATCGAAACGGCGGGCGGCACATTGTTCGTCGATGGCGGCTCAATCCTCTATCTCATCGGCTCAACGATGGATTGGGTCGAGGATGATTTCACTGCCGGGTTCGTGTTCGCTAACCCCAATGCCAAAGGCGCGTGTGGCTGCGGCGAGAGTTTTACGGTTTAACACGTCATCGGTTTCAGGCGGATATGGGAAATGTCGGCCAGCGCGCGGTGATTTTCTCGCCATCATACACCGCAAGATCGCCAAATTGCAGCAGCACCGCTTCGCTTTGGCGGGGGCGCAGGAACACATAGTCATCAGGCTTGAGTTGAACGCGTGCGGAGCCGGTGAGCAACTCCTGATTGCTGGAATGACCGATCAAATCACTATATTCAAGCCCCGGTGGCGATACCGGATCGGCGAGCCAATGCCCGCCGTAGATATAGATCGCTTGCGCGCTATTTGGGTCAAAGAAGCGCAGTGGCGCGTCAAGATATTCATGGCCTGGCAAGCGCATTTCACTGCCCGCTTTAATGACTGGCGTCGCGATGAAGGCTGCGGCGTTAAGCGCCGTAATGTCCGCAATATCCCAATCGCTTGGCTTGATGAACGCCGAGCCGACCGACACTTCGTTCGCGATTGTGCCGTGAGTGTGTCGCATGAAGGTATAACTGCCAGCGCCATTCAGGGTGAATTGCGTCGCGGGGTCTGGAAGCGCGTCGTGCAAGACCTCACGCGCGTTCTGGTAGCTTTGTTGCGACTCCGCATAAGCCGCGCCGATGTCAGACATTTTCGCGACCTGCGCATCATACCCCATCAGGCCCGCTATGGCGAAGACACCGGCCTGCTGGGCAGAACGAAGCGCAGCAGTCAGCGAAGCCGGGTCGCCAAAACCACCGCGATGCAGCCCGACATCAATCTCAAAACTCAGTTTCATGCGGGTTTGGTGCACGCGCGCGATGTCGGCATATTCCGCGACGCGAGTGGGCGTATCGACCAGCCATTGCACGTTGTTGAGCGCCTGCGGGCCAATCGCCTCGAACAGTTGCCTCACCAGAACAGCGGGCAGTGGCTTGCCCACCAGAAAATCGCCATTCGGGAAGCGCCGCACCATCTCGCTCAGCATCGGGCCGTTAAAGACCATGAATCGCTTCGTGCCCATGCTGTTTGAAATGCGCTCCAGCAGTTGCGGGCTTGGCAGCGATTTCACGACAATGCGCAGCGGAAGCTTGGCGCCGCCAACCGCGGAACGGATGGTCTGGATGTTGTGATCTAGCCGCCGTTCGTCGATCACCATCGTCGGTTGTGCAATGCCCGCCGCCTTCAAGGCAGCGCTCAGGCCGAGGAAGTAGGCGTCATGCGCGCCACCGTGATCTGCCTTGCGCGCCGCCAAAACGCCGGCGCCGACCACAACTGCCGCCCCGCCACCAATCAGCGCGCGCCGCCGTGTCCAAAATGATCCAGGGGAGGTGTCGTCAGCCATCGAGCATCACCTTGCGCAGGTAAGGATTGAGCATCCGCCCATCAGGATCGATCGATTGCCGCACCGCCATCGCATCCGCCCAGCGCGGGTAAAGCGCTGCGAAATCCTTAGCACCCAGACTGTTCAGCTTGCCCCAGTGCGGTCGGCCACCGTGGCGGCGAAAAATCGGCTCGATCAGTTCATAAAGAAAGCTGTGATCATCCTTGTAATAGGCGTGCACCGCAATTGATCCGCATTCACGCTGATAAAACGGCGACAGCCACGCATCGTCGGGCGCAATAACGCGCGCTTCTATCGGAAAGAAGACATCGGGGCGATGTTTCTCAATCGTCGCGATAACTTCCCTGAGAGCAGGCAATTGCGCATCGAGAGGTAGATGATATTCCATCTCCTTGAAACGGATCGGGCGCTCGTTCGACAACAGTTTCCAGCCCTCATCCACCATTTCTTCGGGCGGCATCGTCCCAATCTGGCTGTCGGCCACTTTGAACCTGAGCCACGGGGCGAATTCAAACACATCGCGCAGTTGCTTGAATTGCATTACGGCGTCAGCGTCACGATCCGGCCCACGCGGTTTTATCGGCAAATCAGTCTCGTCAGACGCGATGGTGACGCCATAGTGCGTGAACGGAAAGACCAAGAACTCAACATTGCGGTGTCGCATCTGGAGGTTTGGCCAGTCCTCCATGATCTCCTCACGCGGGCGAATCGTGCTGACCTTATGGATCCGCTTCAGCGCGCGGTTTTGAAGGGTTACCTGTGTCAGAATCCCAAAGGCGCCAAGGCCGACGCGCGCGGCATTAAAGATTTCCGGATGGTGGCTCGCGTCGCAATTCAGCACGTCTCCGCGCGGCGTTGCGAGCTGGAAGCCGATGACCTCCCCATGCAGCGCACGAATACCTTTGCCTGTCCCGTGCGTTCCCGTCGAGAGCCCCCCGGCGAGCGATTGCTTGTTGATGTCGGGGAGATTCACCATTTCTTGGCCGATTTTGGCGAGCGCGGGGCCGAGGTCGAACAATCGAGTACCCGCGTAGACCGTGGCCTGATTCGTGGCGGCATCGTGAGACACCACCCCGCTCATCGCATCTAACGTCATCAGGGTGCCATCCGTTGGCACCAACCCAGTGAAGCTGTGCCCCGCACCAACCGCGCGGATGGGCGCTTTGCTCGCTTTGAGAAGTGCTGCAACCTCGTCGGCGCTTTTGGGTGCCGCCCGCGATGCCGGATAAGCGTGTTCAACGC
This sequence comes from Sphingomonadales bacterium, assembly GCA_043782885.1. Taxonomy (GTDB): domain Bacteria; phylum Pseudomonadota; class Alphaproteobacteria; order Sphingomonadales; family Sphingomonadaceae; genus JAGWQR01. Next base: position 4,738 of record JAYVZY010000396.1, read on the forward strand.
CCGACCAATTTTGCCAGAGCATATTCCCTTCGCCATTTACCGTCGCCAGCGCGGGAGGTTCGTGATCAAGCCGCCTTCGCCGCTCGGCCAGCCCAACAACGCCTGCGCCGACAACCCCCGTTCCGATCAAAAGCGAGCGCCGTGAAATCATGATGTCCCTGCTCCGGGCTCGCCTTCGTGACCCGCCATAAAGCGGATCAATGCCTCATAGTCTTTCGCTGTGCACGCGACGCACTGACCACCTGCGGGCATTTTATTGTACCCGCCAATCGCATTCTGCATCAAAACGGGCATGCCTTTCGCCCAGCGCACGTCCCACAATGTGCGATCGCCGGCAAGTGGCGCACCACTGTCGCGCAGCGTGTGGCAATTGCGGCAGGATTGATCATAGAGGGTGGCGATCTTCGCATCGGAAGGTTTGAGCGCTGCACTCTCTTGCGGAGTGAGTGGTTTGGCGACCGGCACCGCCTGACAAGCTGCCAGCCCCAACAGCATCATTGCCGCCACGTAATACCTCAGCCCAGGATGCCGAGCGCGCTCATGCGCTAGCCAGGCATGGTTCAATGTCACTTTCTGCACCAACTCCCCTCCGTCGCGCGAGCATGTCGCTCTGCATCAAGATAACTGGTAGATGTGGAACCTACTGTCAACTCTGTTAGCAGTGCCGCTTCACGAGCGTCCGTAGGCATCCAAACGGACACGCCAATCGTCGGTCCGCCATCGTCACGCTAGGTGTGCGATCATGCGGTGGCCCGTCATGAAACAGAATCTGCGCTTGCCATATCCGCAAGACTAGATTAACACGTTTGAATTCTCAACATCGTTAGACATGCTGAGGCTGGTTCCACACGGGGCTGGCGCGAAACTGCTTGGATATTATGGCTGAATCGACTGACCTGACTGCGATCACCGCCGAAATCGAAACCCGCGCTGCTGCGTTGGGCTTGTCGGTTGTGCGCGTGGTGATGTTGGGGGGCACCTCTGATCCTACATTGCAGGTGATGGCGGAGCGGCCTGACACGCGGCAGCTCACGCTCGATGATTGCGCCACGCTCTCGCGTTCGCTCTCAGAGTGGCTCGATGTGGAAGACCCGATTGAGGCGGCGTATCGGCTGGAGGTCAGCTCGCCGGGGATTGATCGTCCGCTCACGCGACTCTCGGATTATGCCGATTGGGCCGGGCATGAAGCGCGTATCCGGTTGCTGGAAACCTTCAAGAGCCGCAAGCAGTTTGAGGGTGTTTTGCTGGGTGTGGATGGCGATGACGTTAGCCTGGAGGCGCACAATGTTGGCCCGGTCAGCATTCCCTTCGCCATCATCCGCACCGCTAAGCTGCTCTTGACAGACAAACTTATTAAAGCCACCGCGCCGCTCAACGCAGACGGCGCCGATAAAATCAAAGTCGAAGTATAGAGGTTATTATGTCCACTGCCATTTCTGCAAATAAGGCCGAATTGCTCGCGATTGCTGATGCGGTCGCAAAAGAGAAGTTGATCGACAAAGCCATCGTGATCGAGGCGATGGAGGACGCGATTCAGCGTGCCGCGCGCGCCCGTTATGGTGCCGAGAACGACATTCGCGCCAAGATCGATACGCAAACCGGCGATATGCGCTTGTGGCGCGTGGTTGAGGTGGTTGAGCAGGTTGATGATTATTTCAAGCAGGTGAATCTGGTTGATGCCGCCAAGTTGCAAAAAGATGCGGTGCTGGGTGATTTCATCGTTGATCCGCTCCCCCCGATTGAGTTTGGGCGCATTGCCGCGCAGGCCGCCAAGCAGGTCATCTTCCAAAAGGTGCGCGATGCCGAGCGTGATCGGCAATATGACGAATTTAAGGATCGGGTTGGCGAGATCATCACTGGCGTTATCAAGCGCGTCGAATTTGGCCATGTCGTTGTTGATTTGGGCCGTGCCGAGGGCGTTATCCGTCGTGACCAGCAGATTCCGCGCGAAGTGGCCCGCATCAACGAGCGCGTGCGGGCGCTGATCTTCAAGGTCAACCGCGAGAGCCGTGGGCCGCAAATCATGCTGAGCCGCGCGCATCCTGACTTCATGAAAAAGCTCTTCGCGCAGGAAGTGCCGGAGATTTACGATGGCATCATCGAGATCAAAGCGGCGGCGCGTGATCCTGGCAGCCGCGCGAAAATTGGCGTTATCAGCCGCGATGGCAGCATCGATCCAGTCGGCGCGTGCGTCGGCATGAAGGGCAGCCGCGTGCAGGCCGTTGTGCAGGAAATGCAGGGTGAGAAGATCGACATTATTCCGTGGTCGGAAGACACCGCGACGTTCGTAGTTAACGCGCTCCAGCCCGCCACCGTCAGCCGCGTGCTGATCGATGAGGAAGAGGGCCGGATTGAGGTCGTCGTGCCTGATGATCAGCTCTCGCTCGCCATTGGGCGGCGCGGGCAGAATGTGCGTTTGGCTTCGCAGCTCACCGGTTCCGCCATCGACATCATGACCGAGACCGATTCGAGCGAGAAGCGACAGCGGGAATTCGTTGAACGTTCCGCCATGTTCGAGAAGGACTTGGATGTTGATGAGACGCTGGCGCAATTGCTGGTGGCCGAGGGCTTTTCCGAAATGGAAGAGGTCGCTTATGTCGATCCGGCAGAACTCGCTGCCATCGAAGGCTTTGATGAGGAGCTTGCCGCCGAACTCCAGAACCGCGCGCAGGAAGCGCTGGAACGCCGTGACGCGGCAGCCCGTGAAGAGCGCAAGGCACTCGGCGTGGAAGATGCCATTGCCGCAATGCCGCATCTGACTGAGGCTATGCTCGTTACGCTCGGCAAGGCGGGCATCTTGACGCTCGATGATCTCGCCGATTTGGCTACCGATGAACTGGTGCAGAAAAAGCGCGTTGATGCGCGCCGCAAGCCGGGCACGCCGGAACCGAAGGGTGGTGTGCTCGCCGAGTATAATCTGAGCGAAGCTGTCGGCAATGAAATCATCATGGCCGCCCGCGCGCATTGGTTTGAGGATGAGAATGGGGGAGACGCACATGCGGATGTCTCCCAATGACTCGCCGAAAGCGACTGTAAGTGACCCTGAACGCCGCTGCATAATCAGCGGTGATCGGGCTCCCAAGACTGGACTGACACGGCTCGCGCTAAGCCCCGATGGCGTCGTTGCGCCCGATGTGCGTGCGCGAGCTCCCGGGCGCGGCGCTTGGATCGGTGTTGATCGCGCGACGTTCGATGTTGCGGTCGCCAAAGGCAAGCTCAAGGGTTTGCTGATTCGGGCGTTCAAGACCTCTGCGATCACGGTTCCTGATGATCTTGGGGCGCAAATTGAGGCAAACCTGCGACGCACCACGCTTGACCGCTTCGGCATCGAAGCGCGCAGTGGCGCGATCCTCCTTGGCGGTGAAAAGATTGAACAGGCGGCGCGTGGTGGGCAACTTGCAGCCTTGTTTCATGCAGAAGACGCTGCGCCCGATGGCCGTCGCAAGCTCGATCAGGCCTGGCGCGTCGGACGCGGCGTGGAAGGTTCTGGCGCAACTGGCTTGGTTTTAGGGGCTGATCGCGCTATACTCGGAAGCGCGCTGGGGCGTGAGACTGTCGTGCATATCGGAATCACCGACAAGGCTGCCGCCGCACGCATCATGGCGTTGGTGGAACGCTGGCACGGATTTATTGGACGACACGGAGTGGACACCGCTGGCGAGAGCACATCGCACGCGGCCGCTCCTGAAATTGACGAAAATGAAGGGTTTTAAGGCAAGATTATGAGCGAGACAGAGAAACCAAAATTGGGCACACGCCCCGCGCTCGGCCTTAAGCGCACCGTGGAAACCGGTCAGGTGAAGCAAAGCTTCAGCCACGGCCGCACGAACACCGTCGTCGTGGAGGTCAAGAAGCGCCGATTTGTGAAGCCCGGCGAGGAAGCGCCCGTCGTTGAGGAGGTCGCAGCGCCTGCTCCCGTCGCCAAGATCGCGCCGCCGCCTGCGCCCAAGCCTGCCGCGCCTGCGGCCTCCTCGCTCATGTCGCGTCAGGAGCTGCAAGCCAAGCTGCTCCGAGAGGCCGAAGAAGCGCGGATGAATTCGCTCGAAGAAGCGCGCCGCCGCGAGGAACGCTCGCGCGTTGATGCAACCGAAGACGAAAAACGCCGCGCAGAGGACAATCGCAAGGCGGAGGAAGCCGCAGCCGAGGATGCGGTCACGCCGGTGAAAGAGGCCGCTGATAAGGCGCCGGAGGCTGTCGCCGTGCCCGCCGTATCTGCGACGCCTGCGGTGGCTGCCGATGAAGAGCGCCCCGTCCGACGACCTGGTGGCTTCCAACCGATTCCCCGTCGCCCAGAGCCCGTGCGCCCCGCGCGCAGCACCAAGGGTGCCGATGACCGTCGCCAATCTGGCAAACTCAGCGTCAACAAGGCGCTGGATGATAACGATGGCGCGCGCGCCCGCTCGCTCGCCGCCCTCAAGCGTGCACGCGAGAAGGAAAAGCGCAGCCACAGCCAAAGCGGTCCCGCCGCCAAGCAGTATCGAGATGTTCAGGTGCCAGAGAGCATCGTCATTTCCGAGCTCGCCAACCGGATGACCGAGCGCACCGGCGATTTGATCAAAACATTGTTCAAAATGGGCATGCCATCC
>JAYVZY010000397.1:0-15288 GCA_043782885.1 Sphingomonadales bacterium
ATCTCGCAGCACTTCCTCCAGCGCATCGAGCGCCTCACGCAGTGCCGAATCCCAGTCTTCCGCAAATTTCGGCATCTTCTCACGCCAACGATACACTTGCGAGGCGCCAATACCCGCCACCCGCGCCGCGCGGCTGACATTCGCGGTTTCGCTCAAGATACGAAGGAAGAGATCGCGTTGACCAGTATCATTGTGCGGCCATTTAAGTCCCGCCGGACGCGGCTCGGATTTGCGCTCTAATTTGGCTTTAGTCGGGGACGGCAGCGCACGTGCCGACGCCTTCATCGTCGTCGTCATTTTGGTCATCGATCAGCTTTCGGCACAAAAAAGGGCGGTCGCCGCTTGATGGCGGCCCCGCCCTTTTCGCAATTCTCAATATCGATATATGTGCCAGATTAGCGTGATGATGTCAACAACTATTTACCATATAGGATATTTATTATTTAGCTGCGCTAATGACGGCCTTCTCTTTGGCCATCATCACGGCAAAACTAGGCCGTGCATGCATCGCGCTGACCCAGGCTGTGGTCTTGGGATATTTTGCAGCGTCGATCTTGATCCCCGCATGCTCATAATTGACAAAGCAGGACGCGACCGAAATATCGGCAAGTGTTAAACTGTTACCGACAAGAAAGCCGTGCGCTGCGGGTGCGATCGTCTCGAAATAGTCGAGAATTGGTGGCAGATCAACGGTTTCACCCTCCTGCGCCACCGCTTCGTTGGCTGGAATCTTGAGGAAAAGCGGCGCGACGATGCGATGAAAAAAGCATTTGAACACCACCGTCGTCATGATCGTGTCAGCAAACTCCTCAAACCAGATTGCACGTGCGCGGCTTGCCGGATCAGCCGGAAGCAGCGCACCCTCGGGAAATTTCGCCTCAAGATAGGTGATAATCGCCGTTGAATCCGAAATTGCGAAATCGCCATCGCTGAACGCGGGCATTTTCTTGAACGGGCTCGCCACATAAAATTCGGGCGGCGCCGCTGTCAACGTGATTTGCTGATGATCAAGCGAAAGGCCGCGCTCTGCGGCATACGCCATGACTTTACGAACGAAGGGAGAGAATGAGCTACCATAGAGAATCATGTGCAGAACTCCTGATTGGGGGGAGCGCACTGTCTAGCCCATCCGGTAATGATCCGCCAGCCGATCGAGCGCAAGGCCAAGCACGAGGCGGCCAGAACGCGCGGGCCAGCTCAGCGCGCGCTCCGCAACCGGAACACTCTCTCCTGCGCAAACCACATGCCAGAGGATGTCGGCAAGGCCGTTACCGGCAGCGGCGATGGCGGCATCGAATCGTGCTTTCGCCGCGAGGTGACGATCGGTTCCGCCTTGGGCATCAGGCGCGCCGCGCGCTGTCCGGCTCGCAGGCGGCGCATCCCAGCACATCGTGACGCGCGGGCCAAGCGCGGCGCGCTCATAATCCAGCCGGAGTTGCTCACCCGCGTAAAACTGCCGATCCGTGATCAGCGCGCGCGCCTTCAGCCAGCCGAGCGGCGATTCGTGCAGATTGACGGAAACGGACCGGACAGCACGCTTGATTTTGCTCGATTTTTGCGCGTTTTCGTTGGTCATGTCACGCGGTAGCGGGCGATCGACAAGGCGTTGGGCAAGAGTCATACGCATCTCCTTTTTAGCGTGGGCATTTTTTGCTTGCCACAGAGTCATGTTTGTAGGAAAGAGAAAACACCAGATAGGATTTTGGAGTTTGACCATGATCACTGCCATTCGTGAAGTTCGCCGCGCCAAAGGTCTCACCCTCGCCGATGTTGCTGAACGCTGCACACCGCCGACAACCGCACAGACCATTGGCCGGCTGGAAACCGGCACACGCACCGTATCGGTTGGCTGGCTCAACCGGATTGGGAAGGCGCTTGGAGTTGAAGCTGCCGATCTGGTGAAACTGCCTGAGCGCGCCGATTTGCCCGTGGCGGCGCTGGTCGGGGCCGAAGGCGCTCATGCGCCAACGAATGATCGCGCCGTCGTCGCACCAACACCGGGTGAGGGTATGGTCGCAGTGCTGATTGAGGGGAGCATCGGCGATTATCGCAGCGGAGATGAGGTATGGTGCGCGCGACTCGCTCCGGCAGATTTTGCCAACGCGCTCAACCGTGATGTGCTGGTGCCGCGCCCTGCCGGCCGGTTCGTGTTCGGACGGCTGATTGGCCGTGAGGGCGACAAGCTCCATATCTTGCCATTAAGCGCAGGCGCACGCCAACAGGTCATCACTGATCCAGCCTGGGCGGCCGTGGCCGTGCGGCTGATGCGGGAGCTCTAAAACCCCGCAACCTCCGGCCACTCGGGTGCCGTCATCGCCATCACCTTGAACAGCCGCCCCATCTGATCGAGCGCCGTGAGTCGCATAGCGCCCGCGCGCAACTCGTCCCGTCGTTCGGGTGCGCCAGCCGCCAGATTTTCGGTGCGCTGGTGAATGCCGAGCGCTTCCAGCCATTGCCCTTGCTCCATCAGCGCTGAGACGCGCAACCCCGCGCGCGTGCCCGCCGCCGCCAGCGTCGCGAAATCAACATGCGCCGTAATATCTTGCGTGCCGACCGCCTCATAGGGGTTCGCGAAGGCGTGGCGGTGGATTGCCTGCAGCGTGTCACCAATCGCCGGGCCGTCATAACCATAATCTATGATCAGCAACGCACCACCTTGAGTCCGGAGACGCGCGGCGAGATCATCGATGATCGCCACCGATGCGGGCGACGATTCAAGCACACTCCCAAGCGGACTGGCGCGCAAAGGCTCGGGGATGACATCGTCGGGCAGCCGCTTTCCGGCGATTGGCAGGAACAGGGTATCCTGACACGCGACAAGCCGCTGGTGCCAACCGTCCGCACCCTTCACGATCTGCTGAATCGGCAGCGCGTCAAAAAATTCGTTCGCGATGATGAGCAACGGCGCATCGGTGGGGAGTGTGCTGACATCGTCATGAAACCGAACGCCCGCCACGCGATCCGCCTGAAGCGCCCGCAGCGCTGGACTGGTCTCGACAAAGTGCGGCGTGGGGGCAAGGCCAACCTGCGCCATCGCCCGCAGTGCGTCGAGCGCCAGCGTGCCGCGACCAGGGCCAAGCTCAACATAATGTGCCTGCGGCTTACCCGCGCGCATCCAAACATCCGCCGCCCAAAGCCCGATCATCTCGCCAAACATCTGGCTGATTTCTGGCGCGGTAATGAAATCACCCGCCGCGCCGAGCGGATCGCGGGATCCGTAATAGGCGGCGTTCGCGGTCGCCATGAAGTGCGCAATCGAAATCGGCCCCCCCAGTGTTATGGCGCGAGCAAGGCGCGCCTCCAACGTGAGTTCAGGCCCGGGCATGTTACGCGGGCTGCGCAGGTTTCCGCAGTGAATGGCGGATCAGGAAGGCGCCCGCGATGATCATCGGCAAGCACAAGGTTTGCCCCATCGTGAGCCCCCAGCTCAAATGCTCAAGCCCGGCATCCGGCTGGCGGAACTGTTCCAGAAAGAAACGCCCGAGGCCGTAAATAAGCAAACCAACCCCGCTGAGCATGCCCGGCTTGTTGCGCGCACCCGTTTTCCAGAACAGCCACCACAGCACGGTGAAAATGAGGATCCCTTCGAGGCCGGCTTCATAGAGCTGGCTCGGGTGGCGCGGTTCATCTCCGGCGCTCGGGAAGATGATCGCCCAGGGAACATCTGTTGTCCGGCCCCACAATTCGCCATTCACGAAATTGGCCAGCCGACCGAGAAACAGTCCGACCGGAACGCCACAGCCAAGATAATCCATCACCCGTACCAGATTAAGCTTATGCCGCCACGCGGCGTAAATCATCGCGATCATGACCCCGATGGCACCGCCATGAAACGACATGCCACCCTCCCACACCTTGATCAATTCTTTCGGGTGCGAAAACATCTCAGGTTTGTAAAACAGCGCATAGCCCAGCCGCCCACCGAGGATGACGCCGAGCGTGCAATAAAACACCATATCCTCGGTATGTCGCTTCGCCATCGGCGCATTCGGCTGGGCGATGAGCGTGTTGACATACCACCACCAGAACATAATGCCGCTGATATAGGCCAGTGAATACCAGCGGATTTTGAAAAAGCCGAGATCAAGCGCAATCGGGTTCAGGTGCAAATCGCTGAAATGGGTATAGTGAACGGTGCTGACAGCGGACGCAGCATCAGCGAGCATGGGCAGGATCAAGGCAGTTCCCCTTTGGTTTGCGTCTTCATAGCGGCGGGGCCAAGCGAGGCCAAGGGGGAAGTGGTTGATGTCTCTGCCGCGCCAGACTATCTTCCGCTCATGTCCATTGTCCCCAATCCACTCGCCCTGATCGGCAACACGCCGCTCGTCCGCCTCACGGGAGCCTCCACGGCCACCGGTTGTGAGATTCTTGCCAAAGCAGAGTTTTACAATCCCGGTGGGTCAATCAAAGATCGCGCCGCGCTGTATATTGTGGAGGATGCCGAAGCCTCGGGCGCGCTCAAGCCCGGTGGGCGGATTGTGGAAGGGACTGCGGGCAACACCGGCATCGGTCTCGCCCTCGTTGCAAACGCAAAGGGGTATAAAACCACCATCGTCATGCCGGAAACGCAGAGCCAAGAGAAGAAGGATACGCTGCGTGCGCTGGGTGCCGAATTGGTGCTGGTGCCCGCAGCACCCTTCTCCAATCCAGGGCATTTCGTGCACACGTCACGGCGGCTCGCAGAGGAAAGCGGCGCGCTCTGGGCGAACCAGTTTGACAATATCGCCAACCGCAAAGCGCATATCCACGGCACAGCGGAGGAAATTTGGGCGCAGACCGAGGGCAAAATTGATGGCTTCACCTGCGCTGTAGGCACGGGAGGAACGCTCGCGGGGATTGGCTTGGGACTCAAGGCGAAGAACGAAAACATCCGCATCGCCATCAGCGATCCCCATGGGGCAGCGCTTTATAATTTCTACGCGCATGGCGAATTGAAGGCCGAAGGAACGTCGGTGGCGGAGGGCATCGGCCAAGGACGGATCACTGCAAATCTTGAGGGTGCGCCCATCGACACGCAGTTCCGCATCTCCGATGAGGAGGGCCTTGCTCAGGTTGCGACGCTGCTGATGGAGGAAGGGCTTTGCCTCGGCCTATCCTCCGGAATCAACGTGGCGGGCGCCATCGCGCTGGCACGAGAGATGGGGCCGGGGCATACCATCGTCACCATCCTGTGCGACACCGGATTCCGCTACCTCTCGTCGCTTTACAATGCCGATTGGTTGCGGGCGAAGAACCTCCCCGTTTTCCCTTGGCTGGCGACGTGACCCAGCGGGCCGAGACTCTGCGCCGGATTCAGGTTGGTATCTTGGGCCTTGGGGTTGTGGTGGCGATGCTGGTGATTGGCAGCGCGATCATGTCGCGGTTGCGGGTGGACCCTGCGCGGACTTCGGTAAACGTTCTCACCAAGCCAAACGAAAAACCAAAAGAGCCATCCGCCAAGCTCGGGATCGCGCCTGCCGATGTTCAGGAGAATATCGCTGAGGGCGTCAAGCAATCAAAAATTCAATAAACGACTCGGACAAGGTCATGTCTCCCCCACCTTCAACACAGCAGTCTTCAACACCACGAGCAAATGGAACATAAAGAAAACATTTTCTAGATTCTTGGTCATTTAGCTGAAATTTGAGACGTAATTCCAATATTACCCCAATTTTCCCGTTGTTTCCCGTAATATCCCCTGATAACACACTCTGATGATTTGGGTGTGCAGGTCAGTGCGATTCGGTGCGGGTCGCCCCGCTGCAATGGATCGACTCCGTGGGGGAGACGGCCAACCCAGGAGGAACAAGGCGGCGTAAATCGTGAGTGACCGGGGATTGTTCAGAGGCTATGCGCTGAACGCGATTGACGCGAAGGGCCGCGTCGCGATTCCCGCGCCATTCCGCAAAATCGTCGAATCGAACAGCAAAGAGGCGGTCATCGTGATTGCCAAGCACGACGCTGACCCGTGCCTGAGCGGCTATGATCGCGACTGGGCTGATCTGCTCCGCACCGATTTGCGCGCAAACGAAGCCCGCGAGCGCGACGCGGGTCGCGACTTTAACACACACACCAGTAATCGGCGCGCCTTCACCCTGACTGAAGATGTGGGTTTTGATGCCAGCGGGCGGTTCATTATGCCGCGCTTCTTTCTCGGCAAGGCAAAGCTGGCCGAATGGGTGCTGTTCCTTGGCACCGGGGATCAATTCGAAATGTGGAACCCGCACATCCTTATCGGTGCGCCAAGTGTTGATGAGGACACCAAGGACTTGGCCCGCTATCTGCTCGCCGAGCGCGGAGTGGCGTGTTGAGTGTCGCGGCGCCCCATATCCCGGTGTTGCTTGATGAAGTGATCGCCGCGCTCGCGCCGCTGGCGGGCGAAGTGCATGTTGATGGCACCTATGGCGCGGGCGGCTACACGCGTGCACTGCTGGCAAAGGGAGCGCGCGTAATCGCCTTTGATCGTGACCCTGATGCGATCAAAAACGCCGCGTCGCACGATGATCTTACCCTGATTGAAGACTGTTTCAGCGCGATGGCCAGCCACATCACCGCACCTGTTGATGGTCTCACGCTCGACATCGGCGTTTCGTCAATGCAGCTCGATCAGGCGGCGCGCGGCTTCTCGTTCCAGTCCGATGGCCCGCTCGATATGCGGATGGCGCAAGACGGGATGACCGCTGCCGAGTTCCTCAACACGGCGGATGAAGAGGACATCGCCAATATCATCTATCGCTATGGCGAAGAGCCGAAATCGCGACGGGTGGCGCGGGCGATTGTGGCCGCGCGCCCCGTAACCCGCACGTCCGAACTCGCTCACATCGTTCGGCGTGCCTGCGGCTATAAACCGCACGACAAAAAAGACCCCGCCACCCGCACCTTCCAAGCGCTGCGCATCCATATCAACCGTGAGCTGGAGGAGCTGGAAGACGGCCTCGCCGCCGCCGAGCAAGTGCTCAAGCCAGGCGGGCGACTGGCTATTGTCACCTTTCACAGCCTCGAAGACCGGATCGTAAAGGCTTTTTTTCGCGACAGGAGCGGCGCCACCCCCTTTGGGTCGCGTCATCTGCCCCAAGCTACACACGGCCGCCAGCCAACGTTCGCAACAGTGAGCAAAGCCGTTCGCGCGAGCGAGGCGGAGCTCATCCGCAATCCCCGCGCCCGCTCTGCCACCTTGCGCGCCGCTACCCGCACCGCATCCCCACCCACACAAGGGAGATACCCCGCATGATTACGCAACGTTTCAGGCCCGTGCTCTGGGTGGGCGGTGTCGCCTTCGCCGCGACCAGCCTTTACCTCATCTCGCTTCAGGTGGCGAGTGAACACAAGCGGCTGGAAGAGGTGAACCGCAAAATTCTGTCCACGCAACACGATATTCGGCAATTGAAGACTGAAATCAGTACGCGCTCCAATCTCCGCCAACTGGAGAAATGGAATGGCGAGACGCTGGCGCTCTCCACCCCGCGCGCGAGCCAATATGTTAACACACCAGAAGCGCTTGATCATTTTGATATGGCGAGCCTCAAGGGTACCGCCAATACGCCGAGCGCCGCCATGGCGTCAGTCACATCCGATGCGCAATCGGTGGCGGCGCAACGGGCCATTGATGCGGCAAAGGTGGCGCGTGCGCATCCTGCCACTCCTGCTCCCGCCAAACTTGTCGCGTTCAGCGATGCGCTCGCCCTCGCCACCGGACACAAAACCCAGCCGTGACAACCCTGATCGCCCAGCCAGCACGTGTAAAACAGGCGGGGCGACGTCATCAGAATCTCGCGCTTGCCCATCAGCGATTGATGATCCTGATGTTGCTGTTCATTATCGCGACATGCGTGATTGCGGGGCGGCTCGTGATGCTGAACCTGACGCGGAACAGCCATGCGAACACGGTCGATCTCAGCAGCTTCACACCACCGCGCGCCGATATTGTGGATCGCAACGGCGAGGTTCTTGCCCGCACGATTGATGCCTGGTCGATCGGCATCCACCCCGATAAATTGCTCACCACGCCGGAGGCGCTTGCCCCACAGCTCGCGGCACTGATGCCGGAGCGCACCGAGGCGCAATATCTCGCGCTGCTCAAATCGGGAGATAGTTTCTTTTATCTGCGCCGCCGCGCGCTGCCCGATCTCGTTGCTCAGGTGAACGCGCTCGGCGAACCTGCGATGGATTATGTGCGCGAGCCGCAGCGGCTCTATCCGCAAACAACGCTCGCGGCGCATGTGCTCGGCTTCACCAATTTTGATGGAAATGGCGTGGCGGGAATGGAGCGGGCTCTCAACCCGCGCTTGACGGATGCCACTCAGCGCAACACGCCCATTGCGCTCTCGATCGACACCCGCGTGCAAGGGGCGTTGGAGAGCGAGCTTTCAGCCGGCATGGTCAAGCACCGTGCGCTCGGCGCGGGCGGGCTGGTGCTCGATGCGCAAACGGGTGAGGTGTTGGCGATGGCCTCGCTCCCGGTGTTCAACCCCAATAAAAGCGGCGAATCGAGTGAGGACTCGCGCCGCAACGCCGTGACGCAGGGCGTGTATGAACTCGGCTCCACCTTCAAGCCGCTCACCTTCGCGAACGCGCTTGATACCGGCACCGTCACCTCGCTCGCCAAGCGCTATGACGCGACTGCGCCGCTGACAATCGGCAAATATAAGATCCACGATGATGAACCCGCGCACCGCTGGCTGAATATGCCAGAAGCGCTTGTGCATTCCTCCAACATCGTCACCGCACAGATTGCCGATATGATGGGCCAGCAGAAAATGGCGAGCTTCTTCCAGAAGTTGCAATTTAACAAAGCGCCGGTCATCGAGCTGCGCGAGAAAGGCAAACCGATCTGGCCAAAGTTCTGGGCGCGCACCACGGTGATGACTGTGGGCTTCGGGCATGGCATGTCCGTGACGCCGCTCCAGCTTGCCCAAGCCTATGCCGCGCTCACAAACCACGGACTTTTGCGACCCTCTACGCTGATCAAGGCTGATCCTGCACACATCGCCAAGCCCAGCCGTGTCTTCAGCGAGAGCACCAGCATGACAATGCGCAAGATGCTGCGGCTCGTGGTGATGAAGGGCACAGGTCGCAAGGCGGATGTTGAGGGTATGCGGGTCGGCGGAAAAACCGGAACAGCGGAGAAGCATCTGGAAGGCGGCGGCTATAAAAAACACGCCAACGTCTCCACCTTCGTGAGCGTGTTCCCGATGGATAATCCGCGCTATGTCGTGCTGACGATGCTGGACGAACCACATGGCACCGCTGATACGGGCGGCTTCACCACCGCCGGCCAGGTTTCCGCACCGATTGCGGGCAAAATCATCGCCCGCATTGGGCCGATGCTCGGACTCAACCCCGATATGAGCAAGGACATTGATGTATCAGACATGCTGCCCTTGCTTTGGTCGCCGAAGGGGGAGCGCTGATGCGCTTGGGGGATTTGCTTGGGACTGATGCGACGGGTGAGGTCAGCGACTTCGCCATTGACCATCGCAAAATTGCCACCGGCTCGGTGTTTGGCGCGTTTGTCGGTGCGCGGTTCAATGGCGAGGATTTCATTGCCGATGCCGTGAAAGCGGGAGCTGTCGCAATCGTCGCCAGACCACAAGCCAAAGTCAGCGGCGCACTCCACATTTCAAGCGATGAGCCGCGCCGCACCTTCGCACTGTTGGCTGCCCGCTTTTACGCTCCTTTCCCGGAAACGGTGGTGGCTGTCACCGGAACCAACGGCAAAACATCGACTGTAGAACTCACCCGCCAACTGTGGCGGATGGTGGGACACCGCGCCGCGTCCATTGGAACACTGGGCGTCACAACCGCTGACGAGACGGTCATCACGGGGCTCACCTCCCCTGATATTGTGACCTTCCTGAGTAATATGGCTGGGCTGCAACGCGAGGGTGTGACCCACGCAGCCTTTGAGGCATCGTCACACGGGCTGCATCAATACCGCTCGGAAGGGCTACCCATCCAAGCCGCCGCCTTCACCAACCTCTCGCGCGATCATCTGGATTATCACGGCGATATGCCAAGCTACCTCACGGCCAAGCTACGCTTGTTCAGCGAAGTTGTGGCGGATGGCGGCGCGGCGGTGGTGTATCTGGGGGATGAATATGCGGACCGGGTGGTCGATCTCGCCCGCGCACGCGGACTAAAGCTGCTGACCGTTGGTGAACGAGGCCAAGCGCTCAAGCTCATCAGCGCGACGCCAACAACACTCGGGCAAGTGCTCGACATTGAAGCCGAGGGCAAACGCCACAAAGTCACCCTGCCCTTGATCGGCACGTACCAAGCCGCCAATGCCTTGACTGCTGCCGCACTCGTGATCGCGACGGGGGGAGATGTCACGACGACACTCACGAACCTCGCGTGGGTTCAGCCCGTGCGTGGGCGGCTTGATCTCGCCTGCCTCGCCAAGACCGGGGCTGCCATCTACGTTGATTATGCGCACACGCCCGACGCCCTGACCGCCGCCTTGGGCGCATTGCGCCCGCACACCAAGGGCAAACTCATTCTGGTTTTTGGCGCGGGCGGAGATCGGGACGTGGGCAAGCGCCGGTTGATGGGTGAGGCGGCCGTTAATGGCGCAGATGTGGTTATCGTGACCGACGACAATCCGCGAACGGAAGACGCAGCCAGCATCCGCCGCGCCGTTCTGGAGAATGCCCCCAGTGCCCAAGAGGTTGGCGACCGCCGCACTGCGATTGCCGCCGCCATAAGCATGGCGGGCGCGAACGATGTTGTCCTCATTGCGGGCAAGGGCCATGAAACGGGGCAATATGTGGGCGATTTAGTGCTGCCCTTTGATGATGCCCAAGTCGCGCGGGAGGAAGCCGCGTGATACCCTTGTGGACATCCGCCGCCATCGCCGCCGCAACCAACGGCGCTGCCTCCGCTGATTTCGCCGTCAACGGCGTCGCCTTTGATTCACGCGAGGTTGGGCCGGGTGACCTGTTCATCGCGATGAAGGGCGAGGCGACCGACGGGCACAAGTTCCTCGGCAACGCCTTCCTGCAAGGTGCAGGCGGTGCGATCACCTCGCAGTCGATCGCCAACCCGCATGTGCTGGTGGGGAACACGATGGATGCGCTCATCATGCTGGGCGCTGCCGCGCGCAAACGCACCCAAGCCAAAATCATCGGCGTGACCGGATCGGTCGGGAAGACGGGCACCAAGGAAGCGCTTGCCGCGGCGCTTGCGCGTGGCACAGACGCCCACGTCCACCGCTCAGTCAAAAGCTATAACAACCACACGGGCGTGCCACTCTCGCTTGCACGCATGCCTACTGCCTCCGCATATGGCGTGCTGGAAATGGGGATGAACCACACCGGCGAGCTGGCGGCGTTGACCCAATTGGTGCGCCCGCATGTTGCCCTCGTCACCGCCATCGCCTCCGCCCACCGCGCCTTTTTCAATAGCGAGGCAGAGATTGCCGAGGCGAAGGCCGAGATTTTCCAGGGGCTGGTGAGCGGTGGCACCGCCGTTATCCCACGTGACTCGGAACATTATGATCTGCTCAACGCCCGCGCACAGGCCCAAGCCGCCACCGTCATCAGCTTTGGGCGGCATACTGAGGCCGACGTCCGCGTGCTTGATGAACTGCCGGTCGGCAACGGCACCCTCGTCACCGCCAAGCTCCGCTCTGCTGAGCTTCACTTCACCGTCAACCAACACGGCGCGCATTGGGTGTCAAACGCGCTCGCGGTGCTAGCGTGCGTAGAGACGCTCGGCGCTGACCTCGCCGCCGCTGGCCTTGCATTGGCGGAACTGGATGGCCTTGCCGGACGTGGCGCGCGACATAAAATCAGCATCGAAGGTGGTCGCTTCACGCTGATTGATGAAAGCTACAACGCGAACCCCGCCAGCATGGCAGCGACACTCGCGGTGCTCGGTGCTGAGCCCGCCCAACGCCGGATCGCTCTCCTCGGCGAGATGCGCGAGCTGGGCGAGAGCAGCGATGACCTGCACGCCAACCTCGCACCCCACATCCTACGCAATAACGTTGATGCGGTGGTGCTTGTCGGTGAAGCGATGGCGCCGCTCGCCATGGCGCTTGAAGGCAAAGTAGAATTGTCGCATGTGATGAACGCAGCGGCGGCGGATGCGCTCGCCCATAAGCTCATCACCCCGGGCAGCGCTTTGCTTGTCAAAGGCTCAAACGCGCTTGGCCTCGCCAAGATCGTTGCCTCACTCACGAATGGTCAGACCTGATGTTGTATCTCCTCGCGGCATATCTGCATTTTCCCGGTGTCATGAACCTGTTCCGCTATCAAAGCTTTCGCTCTGGTGGTGCCGTCACCACCGCGCTGGCGATTGGGCTCATTATTGGCCCGCGCGCGATTGATTGGCTGCGCGTGCGCCAAGGTAAAGGGCAACCCATTCGCGAAGATGGCCCGCAAACCCATTTCGCCAAGCGCGGCACACCCACGATGGGCGGGCTGATGATCTTGCTCGCGATCAGCATCGCCATGCTGCTGTGGATGCGGCTCGACAATGCCTATGTCTGGGCCTGCCTCACAATCATGATCGGTTTTGGCCTCATTGGCTTTATGGATGATTATGACAAGGTCACGAAGGCCAGCCACAAGGGCGTGTCGGGCCGAGTGCGGCTGGCGGGGGAGTTTATCATTGCAGGGTTTGCAGCTTGGGTGATCACGATGCACTCGGGCACCGCACTGCATTTTCCGTTCGTCAGCTATTCGATTGATATTGGGCTGTTTTATATTCCGTTCGCCGCCGTTGTCATCGTCGGCGCGGGCAATGCCGTGAACCTGACCGATGGGCTGGATGGGCTGGCGACCATGCCAGTCGTCATCGCCAACGTCGCGTTCATGATTATCGTTTATCTGGTCGGCAACGCAAAGTTCGCCACGTATCTCGGCATTCCGCATGTGCCCGGTGCGGGTGAGTTGGCGGTGTTCTGCGGCGCGATTATCGGTGCGGGGCTGGCCTTCCTCTGGTTCAACGCACCGCCCGCCGCCATTTTCATGGGCGATACCGGGAGCTTGGCCTTGGGCGGGTCGCTCGGCGTGGTCGCTGTAACCGCACGGCACGAGTTCGTGCTCAGCATTATCGGCGGATTGTTTGTGCTGGAGGCGGCATCGGTGATTATTCAGGTGTTCTTTTACAAGCGCACCGGCCGGCGCGTGTTCCGCATGGCACCCATCCACCACCATTTTGAGCAGCTCGGCTGGGCGGAAGCGACAGTGGTGATCCGCTTTTGGATCATCGCGTTCGTGCTCGCGCTTGCTGGCCTCGCGACGTTGAAGCTGCGGTGATTACATCGCGGGCCTGGCGCGGAAAACGCTATGCTGTGCTGGGGCTGGCGCGCAGTGGGGCCGCGACTGTGGCCGCGCTGCTGGCGAGTGGCGCTGAGGTGACGGCGTGGGATACGAATGAGGCGGCGCGGGAGGCCGTTGTTGACGCGGTGCAAGAGTTATCGTTGTCGTTCAATAACGTTACGTTGAAGCTTGCCGACCCGCTCACCCTCGATCTCACGGGATACGAAGCCGTCATCGTCTCCCCCGGCGTGCCGCTGAACCGACACCCGATTGCGGCGCACGCGAAGACATACAATGTCCCCATCATCGGCGACATCGAACTGTTCGCCCAAGCGCGCGCGGAGCTTCCGCCGCACAAGGTGGTCGGTATCACCGGCACCAACGGCAAATCGACGACGACCGCGCTGATCCACCACATCCTGCAAACGGCGGGTGTGCCGAGCCTTATGGGCGGCAATATCGGCCTACCAATCTTGGGCCGCGATCCGTTGCCAGCCGGTGGTGTGTATGTGCTGGAGCTATCGAGCTACCAAATCGACCTCACCTTCACCCTCGATTGCGATGTCGCGGTGCTGCTGAATATTACGCCGGATCATCTGGATCGGTATGAGGGGTTTGCGGGATATGCTGCGAGCAAGGCGCGTTTGTTTGAGATGCAGTCGGCGGGGCATGTCGCGGTTATCATGCGGGAGGACGAAACTGCGCGTGCTATCTACAATCAATTTGATGTGGGGCAGTTGAAATTACGTTCTCACGCCGCAAACGCTGTGGATGACCCGTTCGACCTTTGGGATCCGTTCGACCACGCGAAGCATTTCGGGACACAGGTTGATTGGCCAGCACTCCAAGGCCCACATAACGCCCAGAACACGATGGCAGCCCTTTTAGTTGGGGAGGTGCTCGGAATTGATGACGCAGTTCTTGGTGACGCCCTCCGCACCTACCCCGGCCTCCCGCACCGCATGGAGCGCGTCCGCACGCTCCACGATGTACTTTACGTCAACGACAGCAAAGCCACCAACCCCACCTCCACCGCACCAGCACTGGCGGCTTACCCCGCCATCCACTGGATCCTCGGTGGGCAGGCGAAGACTGATACTCTGGACGATTGCGCGCCGCACTTCAGTCATGTCCGCGCGGCCTATACCATTGGCGAGGCGGGGCCGATGTTCGCCAAGCTGCTCGCCCCGCATATGCCGGTGACCGAATCTAAAACACTCGCCGCCGCCGTCACCAAAGCGGCTGCCGCTGCCAAACCCGGCGAGACCGTCCTCCTCTCCCCCGCCTGCGCATCGTTTGATCAATTCAAAGATTTTGAAGCGCGCGGCGATGCGTTTCGTGCGTTGGTGGAGGCATTATGACCAGCACCATCATCCCCTCCCCCGCCAAGCCCAAACGCCGCCCCGCCGCGCGTCTTGGCCGCGCTGATCGCTCCCCCATCAGCCTTTGGTTTTGGGAGATTGACCGCGTGTTGCTGGTGCTGGTGCTCACATTGATGTCCGTTGGGCTGATCGCGGTCGCCGCCGCTTCGCCCACCGCCGCCGTGCGGTATTCGGGCGGCGATGTGAACATTGCCCCGCTGCATTACTTCTGGCGGCAGGCGATGTTTGTGGGGATTGGCCTGCCGGTGATGCTGGTCGTATCCACCATGCCCGCACAAATGGCGCGACGGCTAGCGATTTTGGGCGCGATTGTGTTCGGCGGGCTGTTGCTGATGGTGCCGTTCGTAGGTTCGTCGGCGAATGGCGCGACGCGGTGGATCGGCGGCGGCTTTGCGCAAATCCAGCCCTCGGAATTCCTCAAGCCCTTTTACGTGGTGACACTGGCGTGGTTGCTCAGCCTGCGCGCGCATGATGATACGCTGCCGGTCGTCCCGCTTTCCGCACTCATGACCGGCATCATCGCGGTGTTCCTGATGAAGCAGCCGGACTTCGGCCAGACAATCATCTTCTGCTCGATGTGGCTGGCGCTGCTTCTGCTCTCTGGGGTGTCGGCTAAAATTATCGGTTGGCTGTCGGCATTGGGCGCGGTGGGCATCGCGGCG
>JAYVZY010000398.1:0-3005 GCA_043782885.1 Sphingomonadales bacterium
CTACAAGATCGTCATTGCGGCGGAGGGACGCATACTGTGCGAGCATGTGCGGCGCATCGACCGATCCCATCTTCCGGGGCGCACGATCTACGACTGGCGACATTATCTGGCCGTCGTGCTGCGCGACAATCAAGGTGAGAATGCAGCGACAATCAGGATGAGAGGGTATTTTTGCTTCCGTGGTGGCGGGAGGGCGTAGCCCGCCCGCAGCCAGGGGAGCAAAAATAGCGGTTTGACTGCTCTTTTGGGGGTGGGCTTGCCGGGTGATCGTGACCGGTCGGATATTTGTGAGGAACCTGTTTGAAGGGAACCCTGCATTGCCTGGCCGCCATATCAACGATCATCAAATGAGGCTCTACATGAAGGTTAGACAAACAGACAGACTGCCGGTTGCAGCGGCAAAAGCAGGGTTCAGCACGGCGAGTGCCTATCGCTTTGAG
This sequence comes from Sphingomonadales bacterium, assembly GCA_043782885.1. Lineage (GTDB taxonomy): Bacteria > Pseudomonadota > Alphaproteobacteria > Sphingomonadales > Sphingomonadaceae > JAGWQR01. The sequence continues at coordinate 441 of JAYVZY010000398.1, forward strand.
CAGGATCGCATCCTACCGTCGCAAAAAGGCCGGTTGCGGCTCCGTCGCCGCCCCGATCCATTGGTGGCTATATTTGACAGCGAAGTTGTGCCGATGTTGGAGGCCGCGCCTGGCCTGCGTGCCGTCGCGATCTTCGAGGAGCTGCAACGCCGCCATGCTGATCTGCCTGATGGTGTGCGGCGCACGCTCGAACGGCGGGTTCGCCTGTGGCGCGCGCTGCACGGGGCGGAGCAAGATGTCATCTTCCGCCAAACGCATGTGCCGGGGCAAATGGGGCTATCAGATTTTACGCACATGGACGATCTTGGCGTGACCATCGCAGGTGCGGCGCTTGATCATATGCTTTATCACTTCAGGCTGGTCTGCTCGGGCTTTGAACAGAGCCATGTCATTCTGGGCGGCGAGAGCTATGTCGCCTTGGCGCAAGGGCTGCAGAACGCCTTATGGGCGCTTGGCGGTGCGCCGCATGAACACCGCAGCGACAGCCTGTCCGCCGCATTCCGCAACCTCGACACGGATGCACGCGCAGATCTGACGGCGCGCTACGACGCACTGTGCGCCCATTACGGGATGGAACCCACCCGCAACAATCGCGGCATTGCGCATGAGAATGGTTCGATTGAGAGCGCCCATGGCCATGTCAAAAAGGCGGTGAAAGACGCACTGTTGATGCGCGGGTCACATGACTTCGATGATCTCGGCAGCTACCGCTACTTTATTGACGAGCTTATGAGCCGCAAAAACGCGCGCAATGCGAAGGGGATCACATTGGAGCGCGCCGCGTTGCAGCCGCTGCCTGATCACCGCACCAGCGATTATGAGGAGACCATCGTCACCGTGACCTCTTCGGGTGGCTTCACACTCAGAAAAGTGTTTTACACCGTGCCCTCACGACTGATCGGGCACCGCCTGCGCGTACGGCTCTATGATGATCGCCTCGACGTATTTGTTGGGGGCACGCCGCTGATGACACTCGAGCGCGGGCGTGCGGCGGCAAACGGCAAGCACGGTCATGTCGTTGACTATCACCATGTCATCCATGCCTTGCGCCGCAAACCGATGGCATTGTTGAACTTGGTTTATCGCAACCAGCTCTTCCCACGCGAGGCCTATCGACACAGTTTTGATCGGTTGCTCGAACATATGCCCTCCGCCCAAGCCTGCAAGACCATGGTTAACCTGCTCGCCCTCGCGCATGATCGGGGCTGCGAGGCTGATCTTGGGGTGATCCTTGCTGACGATGTGACCCAAGGGCGCTTGCCCGATCTGGCCGCCTTGCAGGTGCGCTTCGCGCCGAACATCGCCGCAGTGCCCGATGTTGCCATCCATCTCGTGCCGCTCAATGATTATAATGCTCTCCTCGCCAGCACGGGAGAAGTCGCATGACCGCAGCCACTCAAAGCATGCCTCAGGCCATCGACAGCGCAAGACTTGCGCTTCTCCTCAACGAACTCCGGTTGCCCGCCATCAAACAGGGCTGGGCTGGCTTTGCCCAAACCGCCGACAAGGAGGGTTGGCCTGCGGCACGCTTCCTTGCCGCCATGGCCGAGCATGAAATCGCCGAGCGCGACCGGCGGCGGATCGAGCGACACCTCGCAGAAGGACGCTTGCTGCCCGGTAAAACCCTCGACAGCTTTGCCTTCGAGGCGGTGCCGATGATCTCCAAAGCACATATCATGGCGATCTGTGCCGGTGACAGCTGGATCGACAAAGGGGCCAACATCATCATGCTCGGGGGGCCGGGCGGCGGCAAATCACATCTTGCGTCCGCCATCGGTCTCGCGCTCATCGAAAAAGGCTGGCGGGTGCTGTTTGCGCGCACCACGGACCTCGTCCAGAAACTTCAAGTCGCCCGCCGCGAACTTACGCTTGAAGCCACCATCGCCAAGCTCGACAAATACCACTTGCTCATCCTCGACGACCTTGCCTACGTTAGCAAAGATCAGGCCGAGACCTCCGTTCTGTTCGAGCTCATCAGTGCCCGTTACGAGCGCCGGTCAATCCTCATCACCGCCAACCAGCCGTTCGGTGAATGGGGAAAAATCTTCCCTGACCCCGCAATGACGCTCGCCGCTATCGACCGCCTTGTCCATCACTCAACAATCTTCGAAATCAACGTCGAAAGCTACCGACGCCGCGCAGCCCTCGAGCAAAAACAAAAAGGCGCCGGCAGACCGCCGAATTACGCGACATTCAAAAGCAACACCACCGTGTCGCCCAGCGACAATCAAACCCAAACTTAAAACTGGACAGCCACACTTAAAACAAACATCATCATACCGTCATGGTCACCGATTCTCATCCAGATTGTCGCTAACCTCTCACCCAGATTGTCGCGCTACAGGGTGGCGTGGTTTATGCGGTGACGCACTATAGCTATGACCTTCTAGACCGTTTGGTGTGTACAGCGGTTCGCACCGATCCCGCTCAATGGGGTGGGCAGACCGATGCTTGTGTGCCACAATTAACAGGCCCCAACGGTCCCGACCGCGTATCCATGCTGAGCTATGATGCTGCGGGGCAGGTCATCAAGACGCAGCTTGCTTTTGGCAGTGCCGATCAGGC
>JAYVZY010000399.1:0-2964 GCA_043782885.1 Sphingomonadales bacterium
CCCCGTCGGGCGTCAACATCATTTCACCTTGTCGGACCCCTAGTGGGCCAGTTGTTTCTGTGCCGTCCATATTAATGTGTCTCACTCGAAGGCCAGAGACTTGAAATCTCGTCACAAGCGGAATGAGGATGAGATGTTTATCCGTAATATCAAGATTATGTAGCGCCAGCAGCGGGGCTCCGTTTCCACTGGGATAGACCTCCAAGTCTAATAGTAACTGAATGGCGTCCGCTCTTGGGGTTGCCATACCTCGAACCGAGGCATCGTAATCGATTTTCACCGAGCTGCATGTCGGAAACTTGATCCCTTTATGCCAGTTTCTCGCTCGCTGCATTGGCGGAACGTCGTGCGTCCATAGTTCCCAGACACAATGATCCAGCGCCGACCTCAAGTTGTGAAGAGCATCGCCAGCAATAATCATGGCGTCGACAGGACTTTGGTCCAATGTCAAAAAATAACTCAAGCCCTGATGACGCCCATCACACCTCAAGCTCACAGGGCGACCGTCGATGAACCTCTGATAGGCATCGCTAAAGGCTAAGATATGCTTATTTGCTCGTTCCAGCTTGAGCAACGCGCTCTCAAACATAAAATGATAACCCATCAAAGAACAAACGCATCGTGATCGCTATCTCAGAAACAAACCCTTAAACCCCCGTGCCGCCCACGGTGATTCCGCTCACCAGCAACGATGGCTGGCCGACGCCCGCAGGCACGCTCTGCCCGCCTTTGCCGCATACGCCGATACCTTCATCAAGCGCGAAATCGTTGCCGATACCGGTGACTTTCGTCAGCACGCTCGGCCCGTCGCCGATGAGGGTGGCGCCTTTGATGGGCGCGCCGATTTTGCCATTCTCGACAAGGTAAGCCTCGGTGCAGCTGAATACGAATTTGCCCGAGACAATATCCACCTGCCCGCCGCCGAAGCTCTTGGCGAAAATGCCTTTCTTGACGCGCGAGAGCAGTTCGGCGGGGTCGTCATTTCCGGCCTTCATGAAGGTGTTGGTCATGCGCGGCATGGGCGCGTGCGCGTAAGACTCGCGGCGACCGTTGCCTGTGGGGGCCACACCCATCAGTCGCGCGTTGAGCCGGTCTTGCATGTATCCGCGCAATATGCCGTCTTCGATCAGCACGGTCGCTTCCGTCGGCGTGCCCTCATCATCGATGGTGAGCGAGCCGCGCCGGTTGGCAATGCTGCCGTCATCAACCACCGTAACGCCCTTTGCGCCGATCCGTTCGCCGATGCGGCCCGAGAAAGCGCTGGTGCCCTTGCGGTTGAAATCGCCCTCTAGCCCGTGGCCAATCGCCTCGTGCAAAATGATGCCGGGCCAGCCGGGGCCGAGCAATACGGGGAATTCGCCCGCGGGCGCGGCCACGCTGTCGAGGTTCACCAGCGCCTGCGCTAAAGCCTCATCAATCGCGCGGTTCCACGTTTCGGGCTTCATTAAGTCATCGTATAGATAGCGCCCACCCATGCCGAAGCTGCCGCTCTCTCGCCGCCCGTTCTGCTCGGCCACTATGCTTACATTCAGCCGCACGAGCGGGCGGATATCGGTCGCGGTAAAGCCATCGGCGCGGATGATTTCCACCACGCTCCACGAGCCGCCGAGCGAGACGGACACCTGCGCCACCCGAGGATCACGCGCGCGCGCGGCGGCATCAATCTGCTGGCACAACGCCACCTTTTCGGCGAACGGGACAAAGCCCATCGGGTTGGCATCCGTGTACAATTGCTGATTTGAGCGGCGCGGCGGGGGTGCCGCAGGTGCAGTGGCGAGATCGAGTAATTGCATCGTCTCCCCCGCGCGGCGGATCGCGGCTGCGGAGAGTTCGTTCGCATGGGCGAAGGCCGTCGTCTCACCCGAAACCGCACGCAAGCCAAAGCCCGCATCACTCGAATAATCCGCCGTTTTCAACCGGCCATCATCGAAGCCGAAGCTCTCTGATGAGCGATATTGCAAATAAAGCTCGCCATCATCGGCCTTGCCGAGCGTTTCGGCTGTGAGGATGCGGGCGGTGTCTGGGTCGAGAGCATCATCGCGATAGATGAAGCTGCGGGGGTCTGGATTGGTCATGGCCTTTATATAGGAAGGATTGAGGGAGCAGTCACCCCTCCAATCCTGTCTTGTTCATCACTGCGTAAGGGGTTGAGTCTTAGGATATTGTCATTAACGATGCAGTGATTGGAAATTGAAATGAGCAGCAGCACAACATTACGGATCGGCATGATCGCGACCTTGGGCGCCATCGCGCTCAGCCCCGTGCAGGCGCGCCATCATCATTTCTGTCTGCGTTTCAACAAGGCGACGGGCGCGGGTGCTGGTGCGGTTGCAGGCGGATTGATCGCCAAAGCCGTTGTTGGTGGCCCGGTCGGGATTATCGCGGGCGCGGCGGCGGGCGGCATCGCTGGGCATTCGATTGCGCATAACCGGCCCAAGCACTGCCGCCATGATTAACGGCTAAGCCGTCTCCTCGATCCAGCCGCCGCCGAGCACACGCTCACCATCATATAGCACTGCTGCTTGGCCGGGGGCGACGCCGTATTCAGGCGTGGCGAACGTCAGCCAATCACCGTTCAGCGTGGCGGGAACGGGCTTGGCCATAGAGCGCACTTTGGTCATGAGCGGCCGGCCCTCAGCGTCACCCAGCCAATTCGGTTCTGCGATCCGCAACTTAGAAACGCTGAGTGCTTCGCGCGGCCCGACGATGACACGCCGCGTTTCTGGTTCCAGCTTCGTGACATAGAGCGGCACTGGTTGGCCGCCGATCTCCAGCCCCTTGCGCTGACCTACTGTGAAATTGATCAGGCCGGTATGCTGGCCCAGCACTTCCCCGCCCGCCGTCACGATCTCGCCACCCTCGTCCGCCTCGGGCCTTAACCCGCGCACCACATTTGCATAATCACCGTTCGGCACAAAGCAAATGTCTTGCGAATCGGGCTTCATCGCCACACCAAGGCCAAGC
>JAYVZY010000400.1:0-2811 GCA_043782885.1 Sphingomonadales bacterium
GCTTCCAGCAATTTGCCCACAAACACATTGCCGTAATACATGAATGTGCTGAGCTGGGTGCTGTATTCGCGCAATGGCTCCGCAGTGCGGGTGCCGTTCACAATGTCGGCATGCGGCGCATAGGCGAGCAGCTTATCAATATCCATTGCCCGGAAAGTGCGGTCACCCTCGCAGAGCACAACCAGATCAGTATCCTCATATTGCGCGGCCTCGCTCAGGCAGCGGAACACACAGCGGCCATAGCCGGGCGCCAGCTCGTTGAAGGTAATCGCGCCTGCCGCCACCGCGTTAGCATAAGTGGCGTCTTTGCTGTTGTTGCTGACAACGATAACGCGACGCACATCGGGATGGGACAGGAAATCGCGCACCGAGGGCGCGATGCTGTCTTCATCATTATAGGCCGTGAGCGCCACCGTAACCCCGCGATTCGCAAGCGGTGCCATCCGCAGCGGTGTTCCCAGACGCTTTTTGTTGAAAAAGACCAACACATCAAGCAGCGACAGGCTGAGCCCCAGCACGATCGGCACCCCACTATACCAAACAATATCTTGTTGGATTGCTAGCAGGCTGCTCATTCCGAACAGCAAGCGCGGCACACCGAGGCATACGCCGAACACGTAACCCGCGACTCCAGCGCAAAACAACATAATGCCGAAGAGTAAAAACGGGACATGACGTTTGGGAGAAAGCGCAAGCCCTGCCCCCACCAATGCCAGTGTCGCGGAGTCGAACGAGACCTCCTCCGCGCCGCGCTTGAATGCTGTTTCGGTATAATGTTCCATAATTGTGGCGTATCGTGAAAGGGTTAATTTTGTTTTAACCACGGCTCTTAAGAAAATGGCGCTGAGAGCGCGCAGGGCGCTGCTCAACACCCCAGAGCTACAAGATCATCCTGATAACCAAATAGGACGCTGAGTGCGCGCAATGGCGCTAGAATCGCTATGTCAGCAATTGACCGCAAGTGACTCTGGACGCGCCCTGCCCGTTTGTGCCAAAGGCGTCGCACATTATTCCTTCCGTCAGGGCTCTAAATGACAGATAAAATCAACAAGGTCGTCCTCGCTTTCTCTGGCGGGCTCGACACCAGCGTCATCCTCAAATGGTTGCAAACCGAGTATCAGTGCGAGGTTATCACCTTCACCGCTGATTTGGGGCAGGGCGAGGAGCTTGAACCCGCGCGCGCCAAAGCAAGGCTGATGGGCGTTAAGGAAGAGCATATCTTCATCGACGATCTGCGCGAGGAGTTCGTCAAGGATTACGTCTTCCCGATGATGCGCGCCAATGCGCTTTATGAGGGGTTGTACCTGCTCGGCACCAGCATTGCCCGGCCGCTGATCGCCAAGCGGCAGATTGAAATTGCCCGGATGGTGGGCGCGGATGCCGTCTCGCATGGCGCGACCGGCAAGGGCAATGATCAGGTGCGGTTTGAACTCGGCTATTATGGCCTCGCGCCAGACATCAAGGTGATTGCACCGTGGCGGGAGTGGGATTTGACCTCACGGACGGCATTGATCGCGTTTGCCGAGGCGCACCAAATCCCAATCCCACGGGACAAGCGCGGCGAATCGCCGTTCAGCACCGACGCGAACATGCTGCACACCTCGTCCGAGGGCAAAGTACTCGAAGACCCGTGGGAAGAAGTGCCGGATTATGTCTATTCGCGCACGGTGAACCCCGAGGATGCGCCGAATAAGCCCGAATATATTACGGTCGATTTCGAGCGCGGCGATGCGGTGGCGATTAACGGCGAGGGGCTGTCTCCGGCCAACCTGCTGATGAAACTCAACGATTATGGCCGCGCGCACGGCATAGGCCGGCTCGATCTGGTCGAGAACCGCTTTGTCGGCATGAAATCGCGCGGCATGTATGAAACGCCGGGCGGCACGATCCTGCACCTCGCGCACCGTGGCATTGAGCAACTCACGCTCGACCGTGGGGCCGCGCATCTGAAGGATGAACTTGCGCCGCGCTATGCTGAGCTGCTCTATAACGGCTTCTGGTTCAGTCCCGAGCGCGAGATGTTGCAAGCGGCGGTCGATCATTCACAGTTGAAGGTGAGCGGCACAGTGCGGTTGAAACTCTATAAGGGCAGCGTGAATGTGGTTGGACGTAAATCGCCGCATTCGCTCTATTCCGAAAAGGTCGTGACCTTCGAGGACGATGCCGGCGCCTATGACCAACGCGATGCTGAGGGCTTTATCAAGCTCAACGCGCTGCGCCTGCGGCTGCTCGGGCGGCGTGATCGTTGATGGATCAAACGGGGGTGGACACAAGCGCATCCGTGCAAACGGTATTTTGGAAACGGCACTGGGTGCACGCACTGTTGGTTCTCATCAGCGTTATCCCCCTGCTCTACCCTACAATTCCGCCGCTGATCGATCTGCCCGGCCATATGGGGCGGTATAAGGTTGAACTGAATTATGATCATGTGCCCGCGCTTCAGCACTATTTTTACTTTCATTGGCAACTGATTGGCAATTTGGGGGTTGATCTCCTCATCATCCCGATCGCCAAAATCTTTGGGCTAGAACTGGGTGTGAAGCTGATCGTGATCGGCATTATTGCGCTCACAGTTACGGGCATGCTGTGGATCGCGCGTGAGGTGCATGGCGCAGTGACGCCGACGGCGCTGTTCGCGCTACCGCTTGCCTATGGCCACCCTTTCATGTTCGGGTTTGTCAATTTTACACTCTCGATGGCGCTGGCGCTGTGCGGCTTTGCGCTGTGGCTGCGGTTGGAGCGGATGCGGCGCTATCGTGCGCGCGCCATCATCTTCCTGATCGCGTCACCCTTGCTCTGGTTGTGCCACAT
>JAYVZY010000401.1:0-2016 GCA_043782885.1 Sphingomonadales bacterium
CGCAACGTAAACATACTGACTAAACCCCGTTAAATACCCTCACTGTGGAATAGTATTAGGTGCGTAACTCGGGCAGCACCCGTGACAAATGGTGTTACGAGTGTGACAACTTCTGTTAGGTATGGCGTCTCATCCCCAATGCGCACCGCGTCGCGCTCTGGAGTCCACGCGACGTCCAAAACGAACATTCAGCGTGCGACGACAACCCGATTCAACGCTATGAAAATACGCCGATCTGATCGGCCCAATCAGCGGGCGATTTCAGTGCTCTCGGGCGCTATGGACGGACTGAGTTGAAGCTGACATATGTTAGCGTCGCGAAATCCGTTTTGAGCGCTTGGGCGCGGTTCGCGAGGGAGGTTAATTTGACCGAGCACGAGCAAACCCTCTGTAATCCGCGCTTGTGGGCGGCACTCTTTCTCCCGAAGCGAGCAATGACATGAAAACGCCGCGTGCGGCCTATATCGCGCTCACACTCATCGGTCTCACTCAAGCGATGTCGATGGTGGACCGACAAATTCTTGCCATCTTGCTGCCCCGGATCAAAGCCGATTTGCATGTAGGTGATGCCGAGATGGGGTTGCTCTACGGCTCGGTCTTCGCGCTGTTCTATGCGCTGTTTTCATTGCCATTGGGTCGGCTCGCAGACGGGTGGAAGCGGGGCAGGTTGATTGCGGTCTCGATCGCTATCTGGTCAGCGATGACTGCGCTGGGGGGGCTGGCGAGCAGCTTTTCGACGCTCGCCTTCTCGCGGCTCGGCGTTGGCATCGGCGAAGCCAGCGTGCAGCCAGCGGGCTTTTCATTACTCTCCGATTATTTTCCGCAATCACGGCGTGGCACAGTAACAGCGGTGATCGCTGCGGCAATTGCATTTGGGCTTGGCATGGCGCTTTGGATTGGGGGCGCGTCGGCGGATTATTGGGATGTTGCTTATCGCCACACAGTTGCGCCATTTGGTTTGAAAGGCTGGCAAGCAGCGTTTATGATTGCGGCGGTTCCCGGCCTTATTTTATCTGTCTTTCTGTGGCGGATGGCGGAGCCAGAGCGTGGTGCAGCGGATGGCATAACACAAGTGCCTGGTCCCGCACCCTTCCGCGCGAGCTGGGAGACTTTCGCCAGCCTTGTTCCCGGCCTGAACTGGCTCACGCTAGCGCGGCTCCGGGCCAACAGAGCAACGTGGGTTATCAACCTTTGCGGCCTCGGCATCATTATTGGCTCGATGCACGCGTTGACCCTGTGGACGAACAGCCTTCGTAAACATCCCCCGGCGCCAATCCAGCTTGGCAATTTTGCGCTATCCGGCAACGCGCTACAATGGATGGTGACCGGCTTCGGCCTCTATGTCATGCTCAATTGGCTGCAAGTGCTGCGGCTGCGCGACAAACCTTGCTTTGCGATCATTGCTCAGACGCCCTCGCTCATATTGCTGTTCACGATTGCAGCGCTTCAATCTATCGTCAACTACTCCATCATGGGCTGGTCGCCTGCATTTTTGATCAAAACATATCATTTGACCGCCACGCAGGTCGGTGCAGTGTTTGGGCCACTGGCTGCGGGTGTAGGAGTTGTTGGGCCCATGATTGCGGGGCCACTTTCCGATTGGCTCAACGCTCGCTTCCGGAGCGGGCGGATGTACATCACACTCGGGGCACTCACACTCTCGCCATTCATCGGGTGGTTTGTTTATCACGCCAACACGCCGCGTGAATTTTACGCCGCCTTCACCATTTACAGCCTCTCGCTCACCATGTGGCTGCCACCTCTCTATGCAGCATTCATGGATCTTGCGCTTCCCCGGATGCGCGGCAGTGTTGTGAGCTTCTATATTCTGACCATGACCATTTTTGGCCTTGGTCTCGGCCCCTATACTGTGGGACTCATCAGCGATCTGAACGGAGGTAACTTGGGGGCTGCAATCCTCTCAATCTATTGGGTTGGGCCGTTTATCGTCGCGTTGGTGCTTGCGCTTATTTGGGTGCTACCGAAGGATGAGGCGACTGTAATCAGCAGGGCGCA
>JAYVZY010000402.1:0-3678 GCA_043782885.1 Sphingomonadales bacterium
GGTTATGATGACCTCGATGCGAGCTGGGCTGCGCCCGATGCGCTGCTGCGGCGCGTCGATATTGCCCAAAGATTGGCGCAGCGCACGGGAGGTGGGATCGATGCCCGCACGCTCGCGAAAGTGGTGTTTCAGGGCAGCGCCTCGCCAGCAACCGAACAAGCGCTCGGCAACGCGGAGAGCGGCGCACAGGCTTTAGCGCTGCTGTTTGCCAGTCCAGAATTTATGCGGAGATAGACGATGATCAATCGGAGAACCCTACTCGTCCGTGCAGCGTTTGGCGGTGCCGTTATGACGATCGCGCCCGGCATGGCGATTGCCGCCGCGAACACGGATCGGCGCTTTATCTTTATCATCCAACGCGGTGCCGCCGACGGATTGGCGACGATTATGCCCGTCGGTGATCCCGATCTTGTCCGCTTGCGCGCGCCACTGATTGCCGAGGGTGGGTTGAAGCTCGACAGTATGTTCACCGCACATCCCGCGCTTGCAGAGATAGGCAAGTATTATACCCAAAAGGAAGCGCTGTTCGCACATGCCGTAGCGTCGCCCTATCGCGAGCGCTCGCATTTCGATGCGCAGAATGTTCTCGAAACTGGCGGTGAGGCGGCTTACCGGATGAAAGACGGTTGGCTCAACCGGCTGCTCACATTGCTGCCGAAAGCCGAAGCGCAGGCGATTGCGCTGTCTGCGACGATTCCGTTGGCGCTGCGTGGGAAAATTGAGGTTGCCTCCTATGCGCCCTCTGGCCTTGGCGATCCAAACGACGATCTGAAAGCACGGATTGCGATGCTGTATGCGCAAGATGCGCAACTTCATGAGATGTGGCAATCTGCGATCAACACCGAGAAGATGGCGAACGACGGCACATCAAACGGCGCAAAGCGTGATCCTGCGGCGATGGGCGCGCTGGCGGCAAAGTTGCTCACAGGCTCGGGCGCCGCGCGCATTGCGATGATCGAGACGCTTGGCTGGGACACGCATTCCGATCAGCCCGGGCGGCTTGCCAATCAGCTCAGGCAACTCGACAATATGGTGGCTGCTATGCGCGCGGGTTTGGGCGATGCGTGGAGTAAGACGGTTGTTTTTGTGGCGACTGAATTCGGCCGTACGGCAGCGATAAATGGTACAGGCGGCACTGACCACGGCACCGCTTCGTGCGCAATGCTGATTGGCGGCGCAGTCAATGGAGGGCGAGTGGTCGCCGATTGGCCGGGGCTCTCCGCAAACGCACTGTATGAGCACCGCGACCTTAAACCGACGATGGGGATTGATCAGCTTATCGCGGCCGCAGTTGCGGGGCACTACGGGCTTGACCCTGCCCGCACCGCCGCAACGCTGTTCCCACAGTCCACTCAAAATGCGCGTGCGCTGAGTGGTTTAATCCGGAGTTGACGCGTCCAATCGCCCGTTTGCGAGGCGGATAACCTTCGCAGCGATTTGCGTCACCTCGGCCAGATCATGGCTCACGTACAGCATGGGCGTCCCAGTCGCGCTCAGAAGCTCGTGAAGCGCACTCAGGAGCTGCGACCGCGCATGCTCATCCAGCGCAGTCAGCGGCTCATCCAGCAGCAGCAAACGTGGCTGAGAGAGCAAGGCGCGCGCGATGTTCGCACGCTGAGCTTCCCCCCCAGAGAGCCGCGAGGGGTTGCGATCGAGTAAGCCACTCAGGCCGGTGCGCGCAATCACATCAGCGCGGTTGAAGGGGCCAGCAGGTGCGCGCCGCGCGGCATAATCGAGATTCTGGCGCACGCTGAGATGCGGTAATAATCCCATCCCTTGGAAGACATAGCCGATACGACGACGTTCTGCTGGAACAAACGCGCGCGCATCCTGCCAACATTCCGTCTTGAACGAAACGCTGCCCTCACACCGTTCCAGCCCCGCAACGGCGCGAAGCACGCTCGTTTTGCCCGATCCCGATGGTCCAACCAGAGCAGTTACCCCGCTCAGTGGCACTTCGATAGTCACATCAAGTGCAAAATCTGCGCTGACCTGCCCAGAGAGTGCGATCTGAAGCGTCACGGCGCGACACTCCCGATGCGCCGTTCTACCAACAGCAGCGTGAACAAAGCGACAAACGAGAATGCGACCAATCCGGCGGCTATCATATGCGCCTCAGCAAATTGAAGGCTTTCGACAAGCTGATACATTCGTGTCGACAGCACCTCGGTCTTCCCCGGAATCCCGCCCCCAATCATCAGCACCACGCCAAACTCGCCAACAGTGTGCGCGAAAACGAGAATGGCCGCGGAGAGGAACCCGCGCCGCGCGAGCGGCATCGCCACAGTCACAAACCGATCCAATGGGCCCGCGCCCATCGTCGCCGCAATCTCAAGCGGGCGCGCGCCAATCGCCTCAAAGGCGGTGCGCAACGGCTGCACCGCAAAGGGCAGCGAATAAAACAATGACCCGATCACCAAGCCGGTGAAGGTGAAGGCAAGCGTGCGAACCCCGAACGGATGGAGCAGCGTCATGAGCGGGCTTTGCGGGCCAAGCGCAATCAACACATAAAAACCGATCACCGTGGGTGGGAGCACCAACGGCAGCGCGGTAAGCGCTCCGATGCCCTCCTTCCACCACGAGCCGGATTGTGCCAGCCACCACGCGAGCGGCGTGGCGATAAGCAACAGCAGCAGTGTCGTGATGAGCGCCAGCTCAACTGTGGTCAGGATCACCAAGGCCATTACTGGTTTTCATATCGCTAGCGGCGGGGAGGCGCAATGGAAACAACGCGGCGTCGTTGTGCATCGACGCCCATTGCAAGCAGCGGTGCGTTGGCAGAGGCTTGGCGCGCTTGAAAATCATCCTTGCCTAATAGCCCCCGCCAGTTGCGAAGGATGAGGGATTGAGCCACGGCCCCACCAAGCGTTGTCCCCGGCCCGACGATGATGATGACATCCGGAGCAAATTCATAGGTAGCCACTTGCACGGCTCGGGTGAAATCATAGGTCTGCGTGACCTGATGGCCCAGTGTGTAATCATATAACTTGGCGCTCTCCGTCGCATGCGGCCACCAGATTGCCCCGCGACCATCGATCAACGGGATATTGGGTGATGCGAACAGATCAGCGGAAATCAGTGCGCGTCCCTTCGCAGCAACGGTGGTCTGCAACGCCGAGTGGAACGCGGCGTGGTTGGCGAGGCGCAACGGATAGCGGCCTTGCACTGCCGGCACAGCACTCTCAAACGCCTTGAGGCCATTCTCATTTCCGGCCAGTACAAGCATGCCGCCAAGGTCAATCGACAGCGTCAAAACATGGTCAGGACGGGTGGCGACGGTGTCTACGAGCGCCAGCAGTTCGTTGCGCTTGCCGGGAATGGGCTGCCATTGCTCATCGACAAAGGGGTAAATGAGCTGACCACCAATCATGCTCTCCTGCATCAGCCGGCCCATCGTGTTGGCGACGCTAAAGCCTCCATCCGGAGTAAGCGCGCCACCGCAGGCCAGAGCTGAATACCAGCCCATCGAATTGCCGGTTATCGCGACAACGTCATACGCATCGCGGTTGATCGACATGAAATCGGCGAGCGTCGCCGCATAGATGAGCGCCGATGCGTTATCGCCGCGTGTATGGCGCGCGTTGGTATAAGTCTCGGCCCCGTCCAGCGCCGCCAGCGTATCCTGACCAAGCATCGTGCGCTCGGTATCAAAGCGCGATAACAATGCCGCCTTGTCGG
>JAYVZY010000403.1:0-3079 GCA_043782885.1 Sphingomonadales bacterium
GTGAAAAAGCATGTGCAAGGCTATCTCAAAGAGTTTCTATTCGAACCCAATCTTACCGACGCGCGAATCGCCACTCTTTCCGGGGGCGAGCGCACACGATTATTGCTGGCGCGCGAGTTTGCCCGCGATTCGAATTTGCTGGTGCTCGATGAGCCGACCAATGATTTGGACTTAGAGACACTCGATCTGTTGCAAGAGGTGATCGCCGATTACGACGGCACGGTGCTCATCGTCAGCCATGATCGCGACTTTCTCGATCGCACCGTGACGGTCACCTTGGGGCTGGATGGCTCCGGCAAGGTGGATGTGGTGGCGGGCGGATATGCCGATTGGGAGGCCAAGCGAACGTCAACAACCGCTCATCCGAAACCTAAGCCGAAAGCGCCTGAGCGGCCACCCACCACACCCAAGAAAAAATTGACTTACAAAGATCAACGCGATTTCGAGCTGTTGCCGAAACGTGTCGAGGACCTCAGCGCTGCAATCGCACGGGACGAAACTGCTCTCGCCGATGGAGGACTCTACACGCGCGATCCGCAGCGCTTTGCTGCGCTCACCGCCACTATAGATGCTGCCCGCCTTGAGCGCGAGGCGGCTGAAGAACGCTGGCTGGCGCTGGCAGAGTTGGTTGACGCTTCAGACTAACGCGGGCTGTCAGTCATGTCGCGATTGCTCGGGTGGCACGCCGGGCGTGTCACTCTTTTGCCATACACGCACCCAATCGATCGCAAAGCGTTTGGGAAAATCCTTGCTCGATACGCCGCCCACCCCGCGCTCCTCGGGTATGTCCGGTGTGGCACAGGCTTGAGTGCTCAATTTTTTTCGGCGTTATTCGTCGAACTACAACAGCTAACCAAGGCAGGCCCCATCTCGTGTTACCATGGTTGGGCATGTGTAGATGCGCACCCAATCGACACCCAAGCTCTTAGGGTAGTCTGCCAGCGCCACGCCGGCGAGATCATGGCTTTCTGGCCACTCGCCGCCCACGGCAAAATTGAGGATGAGATAAAAGGGCCGATCAAAGGGTGCGTTCTGAATGCTGGGTGCGAGCTGGACGGCATTATGCTGCAATTTGTCGCGCCAATTGGCGAGCTTGATCTCGTTATATTCTTTGCCGTCGAGATACCAGATGATCTTATTCGGCAACCAATCGATGCGGTAGGTGTGCCAATCGCCTTCGGTGCCTTTTGGCAATTGTACGGCCTTTTGCTGCGACTGGTGATGCATGTTGCTGCCATAATGGATGGTGCCATAAACATTGTTTTGCATCCCACCAGGACAATCGACACAATGAACGCCAATGTTCACCGCCTCCATCACGTCAATTTCGCCAGAGCCGGGCCATTCGCCATAGACGAATTTTTCGGGCAGCAGCCAGATCGCGGGCCAAACGCCCTGCCCCGTAGGCAACTTCGCGCGCACCTCGACCCGTCCATAAGTGAATCCAAACTTCCCCAGCGTAGAGACTTTTCCTGACGTGAAAGGCTTGGTCGCGGTAGGTGTGACGACTCCAGGCTTGCGTTGATCGAGTGGGAGCGATGGCCCGGTCACTTCTTCAAAACGTGCCGTCAAATCAAGCGCGCCATCGTGCACCGAGATGTTGCTCGGCCGTCCCGTATAGCACTGCCGCTCTTTGTTGTTGCCGCCCCAACAGTCTTTATAGCTTGTCCACTTCGCCGGATCGAGCGCAAGCCCGTCGAATTCATCGGAAAAGGCGAGCACCCAACCATCTATTGTCTTAGCGGGCGCCTGCGCTGCGGCGGCTTGTGATAAGCCACCGCAGATCAGCATCCCGAGAAAGGTACGCGATAGTTTTAGCTTCATATTAGCCTCAATAAGCGATGTGACTCAGAACTTATAGTGCAAACGCGCACCATATGTCGTCGGGCGTGGCAGGAAGGCTACGGTGCCACCCGTTTGACTGATCAATACGCCATTGACGTTGTTTTTATAGAGCACATTGTTGGCATAGGCTTCAAACCGCAATTTGCCATTGTGCGTGGTATAACCCGCACCAAGGTCGAGCGTCCAATATCCTGCAATAGTGTCGTTCAAGCGCGAACGATATTTCGCGCTGGTTGCGGGCTGGCTTTGCAGAACGCCATTTGCATCTGGAAGTTTCACACCTGCAAGATAGGCCTCGTTGCCATAGTCTTCGCCGTTAAAGATAGTGGCGTGTGTGCCGGAGCGATAACCTGGCGCAATGACATAATCGAACGAGCCAATTTTTGTCTCAAACTTCTGCCCGATTTGCGCGTTTAACTGAATCCGAGGTGTGCGGGGCAGGCGCTTGCCTTGGATGGAGCGGAAACCCGCATCAATCGAGTTAATATCGCTCTGGAACCGGAAATCCTCAATTGTTTGTGAGCTGATGACCTTTGCCTCGGGCAACCATAGACCTGTGAAGCCAATGTTCAACCGCGCCTGTGGAATAGTGATTGCGGCTTCGATTTGGCTACCCGCGATCGCCGAGTTCGCAGCATTGTAGTTATAGTTGACGATGATCGCACCCGGCGCGAAATTCGCAGGGAAGGTGATCGGTGTCCCGGTTGCCGATGCAAACTTGGCCGCCGATGAGATGCTCAGCAACGAGCTCAACACCTGATCCTTATACGCCTCGTAAAACGCCGTGATGTTGAACTTCGCGGGCATACCGCCAAGCGTGAACTTGTTTTTCGAGCCAATTTCAAAGTTGGTCACGCGCTCAGGACGATAGGTTGGCGCGATGCCGCCGGTGCCGAAATTGTCATTAAAGCCGCCCGCCTTGTTACCGGTTGCCACAAGTGCATAGAGCAAATGCCCTGGGGCTACGTCTATTTCACCCCGCACACGCCAATCGATGAAGTGATAGCGCGCGCTCGCATTCTGCGCGAAGAACTCCTTCTGGTCGATGGTAGCATAGGTGTATTTACCATTCGCGGCGCACTGCAGATAAGTCGTTTGCGGATTCGGAACGCAGGGGCCTGTTGGCACCGTCGGGATAAGTCCGCCGGGGAAAATTGTCGGCACGGTATCATTCACGCCAAAGGACTTAATGCCGCCAAGATAGAAATTAAGCGCCTGCTGCGCCTGAGCCGCA